>JANTGU010000325.1 GCA_024762735.1 Bacteroidales bacterium
AAAAACTTACCCTGCGCTGTAGTGCCGAACAGCTAAGCAAAGACAAAAGTCATTTTATTGCAGACAACAACCCGGAATACCAATTTACAGGCGGAACATCACAAACCAATCGCGAAGCGCATTCCGGGGAGTTCTCGGTCATGGCCTCCAAAAAGCATCCCTATGTTTTTTCCATCACCCTAAAGGGAGTGGGTCCCGATCAATTTTACAAGGTATCGGTATGGAGAAAATCGGCTTCCGGGAAAGGTGTTCTGGTGGTGTCGGATAAAACGGCCAAAAGATTATACCAGACTACCGAGCTACCGGAAGAGCAGGGCAAAAACGGATGGGAGAAACTGGAAATGAGTTTTTTTACCCCGCCCAACTTTGTGTCGGAAGAGCTTAAAATCTATTGCTGGAGTGTGAAGAGCGATTCGGTTTATTTTGATGACATCGAAATCGTGAACACCGAAAAAAAATACCCGGTTTATCGCGAAGACCCGCTGGTCATTGTGCTGGACACTTCCGACTACCAAAAATTTATCCGCAAGCGTATCAAGGCCTTTGACGCCGGCGTACTGCAAACCGAAAGCAACGACTGGGTAAAAGGAATTTTGTTTGGTGATCATAAAATGATGAAAGCCAAAATGCGGTTAAAAGGCGACTGGCTTGACCATCTGGTGGGCGACAAATGGTCCTTTAGAATTAAAATGCGAAAAGACTATGCCTGGAATCGGCTGCGGGTTTTTTCCATTCAAACCCCTTTTGCCAGGGGATTTTTATACGAGTGGTACTCGCACCAGCTATACACTCATCAGGATATTTTAACCACGCGCTACGGCTTTACGCCGGTGTTGATGGGTAAAAAATCAAAAGGGCTGTACGCCTGGGAGGAACATTTTGCAAAGCAGCTTGTGGAGTACCGTAAACGCCGTGAAGGTCCTATTTTAAAATTTTCGGAAGATGCTTTTTGGCAAGTCCAAAGAGTAGCTATGGAAACCAGACACTGGCCAACCCTCCCCTTTTTTAATTGCTCGGTCATCGAACCTTTTTCTCAAGGCAAGACCATGGAAAACCCGGTTCTTTATCGTGAGTTCATAATTGCCGCCAAGTTGTTAAATCAGTACAAATATGACACAGGCACTCCTGCTGATATTTTCGACCTGCCCCGCATGGCCAAATATTATGCCATGCTCGACATAACCCATGCCCGTCACGGGATGGCGTGGCACAACCAACGCTTTTATTACAACCCTGTTATCTGCAAACTCGAGCCCATCGCTTACGATGGCTATACCGACCATTTGGATTTTGATTTCTCTATCAACGACAACATGGCCTGGAAGCTTTTTAACGCCAAACAGGAAAACCCTGAGAATGATATTTATTATTACTTTTTTAATGATGCTGATTTTTTAAACCTCTACTTAAAATACCTTAAAGCATACAGTAGCAAGGCATTTGCCGACTCGGTGAGCAAATTACTCATGCCCGGGGCTGCCTATTACGATTCATTAATCAGCATCGAATTTCCTTACGCGAAATTTGACAAGCAATTTTTAGAAAAAAGCACTGCCGGCGTTCGTCAATACCTGCCCAAACTGGAAAAATTCCTCGCTAAGAAAATGGAGGATCATACGCTAATGACCCACCCTGTTTCGGAAACAAAAACAGATTCTACCACGCTGTTTAACACCCCCTCCTTTTATGTTACTGCTTACCTTGAAAAAAGTTATCCCGACAGTTTGCTCCTGGGTGTTCACAACTTTTTTGGTAAAAAAATTAAATTGCTGGGCACGGGTACAAAAAAACGGTTTATTCAGAATTTCTTTCCAGAGCCCATCACGCTGGCCACTTATGATAAAAGTGAAAATGGCCTCGTAAGAAAGGTTGCTGCCGAGCCGGGTGCTTCCTACCTGTTTTTTCAGGTAGAGGGAACAAATGAGCTGTATTCAGCCAACATCAACCCCTGGCCCTATCCCGAAGGAATTTCACCCCGGCAGGAGCTTATGTCTGCTTCCGATTTCAGGAAATCACCCCTGATTGACACCATCGTTGACGATCAAATCTTTATTAAAAAGGGATTTACCAAACTCAGCACTCACCTCATCATTCCAAAAGGATACCAGGTCTATTTTAGCCCCGGAACGCACATCGACCTTGTAAAGCACGCCATGATTATTTCCTCTTCCGCGGTATATATAAAAGGTACCGTCAAACATCCCGTTACCATCTCTTCTTCGGATGGAACCGGAAACGGCTTTTCCGTGTTGCAGGCCGAACAGCGTTCCAAAATGGAATATGTCAGGTTTGAAAAAATGAACACGCTCAACTATAAGGGATGGGCTTTATCAGGCGCCGTTACTTTTTACGAGTCGGATGTTGACATCAACCATGCTGTTTTTGCCGACAATGGCTGCGAAGATGCCTTGAATATTGTCCGGTCCAACTTCTTACTAAAAAACAGCCGTTTTTCAGGAACCTTCAGCGATGCCTTCGACTCCGACTTCAGCACAGGGTTGGTTGACAGCGTGCTGTTTACCCATATCGGCAATGATGCCATCGACTTTTCGGGCAGCCACATCAAAATCATAAACTGCACCATCAAGGGTACTGAAGACAAAGGAGTTAGCGGAGGTGAAGATTCGCACCTGATGGTTGAAAACACCACTATCAGCCAATCCAACATCGGGCTGGCATCAAAAGATTTATCATCGCTGACAGTGACTCATTCAACCGTGGACAACTGCCGGTACGGTGTAGTGCTGCTACAGAAGAAACCTGAATACGGCCCGGCCACCATGAAACTTAACCAGGTAACCATTGAAAACAGCAAAACCCGGATGCTCATCGAAAAAGGCTCAAAAGTTGTGTTTAATGGCAAAACCATCCTTGGTGACAAGAAAAAGGTTGCCAGGATGTTTTATTAATCTTACTGTGAGAAGTAGTCATCCGATGACTTTAAGTCATCGGATGACTCTGCTTTTGTTATTGGATTTTGCTGTTGCAACCAGCCTTGACAGTACCCATAACTTTTCTAAACATAAAAGGCCGTGAATCCAAAGGAATCAATAAATTTGCCGTTCATGATTAAAAAGGATGAGTTAACAGGTATTATTTTGGCGGGAGGCAAAAGCAGCCGCATGGGAAAAGACAAGGGGCTTTGCGAGTTTAACGGTAAAGCACTGGTTTCGTATGCTATCGAAACGTTAAAACCCTTGTGTGGAAAGTTAATGATCAGCGCCAACCACTTTCCTGAAAAATATGAACAGTTTGGGGTACC
The DNA here is from genome assembly GCA_024762735.1 of Bacteroidales bacterium. Lineage (GTDB taxonomy): Bacteria > Bacteroidota > Bacteroidia > Bacteroidales > F082 > B16-G9. The sequence continues at coordinate 3,263 of JANTGU010000325.1, forward strand.
CGTCATAGGTGATGAAATAAAAGAGATTGGCCCCATGGGTGGCATTTATACCTGCTTAAAACATTCCAC
>JANTGU010000326.1 GCA_024762735.1 Bacteroidales bacterium
CCTGAGCCTCAATAAATAATGACTCTTCAGCTTTTCCATCATCGTTTCCAAGTATTAAAAAGACCTCGGGATAAGAAGTTCCTAATTTTTTCTTCAGGCTCAAAAAGCCGTTTATCAACACATCGTTGATAAAATCAGAAGGTATCTCATTATTGGCAGAAAAAGCAAAAAGTCCCGAGGGCAGCAAGTCGCCGGCCATAAAAACAGCAGCAGGCTTTTCTTGCTCGATTAACCCGAACAACTTTTTGTACCGATATAAACTACCATGAAGATCAGAGACAAAAAAAGCCAGGCAATTCATAAACTATTTTATTATTTTATCGGTTCAAAACCATGGTCTAAAATTACATAATTACTTGCTACAAACTGTCATGCTCCAGTATTTTTAAGCGAAAAGAATCATTTACAAAGTTTTAATAACTGTGGTTGAAGATACTCCTAAAAGTACTTGTTATAATTGATGAACGCTGGGACACGTATTAAAAAAATTATTGTAATTTTATCAGTTGAAAACAGGCGGCGTTAGGCCACAGCCATGAGCCATTCATCAAACAGCATCGCATTGTGAAATCAATAGTAAGCCTCACCAATATTCTGAAAAAAATATTACCATCTCCTTTTAGTATCGCGGTACTGCTTACCTACCTAACTTTTGTGTTAGCACTGTGGCTTACCCCCAATAAAACCGGTGAACCGCACTTTTTTGCCCTTACCGGTTACTGGGCTAAAGGATTTTGGGAGTTGCTTACCTTTTCCATGCAGATGATGTTGATACTGGTGCTGGGTTACGTGCTGGCGCTCACTAAACCGGTGAATCTCCTCATTAATAAACTATCATCCAACATTACCACGACTGCTTCAGCGGCTTTTTGGGTTACCTTGTTAACGCTGGTGTTTAGTTTTTTAAACTGGGGACTGGGTTTAATATTTGGGGCTGTTTTTGCCCGCAAGCTGGCCGAAAGCTTTTCGGAAAGAAAGCTAAAACTGAATTATCCTTTAATCGGTGCAGCAGGCTACTCGGGCTTGATGGTTTGGCATGGAGGCTTTTCGGGTTCAGCACCCCTGAAGGTAGCCGAGCAGGGACATTTTTTGGCCGATAAAATAGGCGTAATCCCCATGAGTGAAACCATCCTGTCGCCGATGAATGTTGCTGCATCTATTACGTTATTGGTGTTGCTTCCGGTGGTGATGTTCTATTTCGCGAGGAAAAATCAGGGTGACAGGGTTGACATCAAATCTAAAGCCGACGAAAAAGCAAAACCTATTGAGGTATCCGGTGCAGATAAGCTGGATTATGCAAGATGGTTTTCAATACTGTTGGGGTTTACTTTTTTAATAACCGCCATTTATCTGGCGGTACAGTCTGGTGATTTAAGTTTTATCAACCTTAACTTTATTAACTTTACGCTGTTCACCCTTGGTATTTTGTTTACGCCAAACATTCACACCTTTACGTCTTATGTCAGCAAATCCATCGGGGCTGCTTCGGGTATCCTTATTCAATTTCCTTTGTATGCCGGTATCATGGGCATCATGAAATACTCGGGCTTGTTTTTGGTGTTCACCGATTTTTTCGTGAACATTTCCAACAGCACCACGCTGCCTCTGTTCACGCTGATAAGTGCCGGCATGGTCAACTTTTTTGTGCCAAGTGGTGGTGGCCAATGGGCTGTGCAGGGACCGGTGATTGTTGAAGCTGCCCGGCAGCTGGGAACACCTGTTTCGAAAATAATTATGGCTTTGGCCTATGGCGATGAGTGGACCAACATGTTGCAACCCTTTTGGGCTTTGCCTCTGCTGGGTATCACCGGCCTGAAAGCCAAACAAATTGTCCCTTATACTTTTGTGCTGTTTTTGGCAGGAGGGGTGGTGTTTACCTTGATGCTGCTGATTTTTTAAGGGATGACATAAAAAAACACGGCGATAAAATGCGCCAGGCTTCCCAACAGCACCCATATATGAAAGATGGCATGGTTGTAGGGAATTTTTTTTACCATGTAAAAAACAGCTCCTACCGAGTAGGATATTCCCCCGCCAAGGAGCCACCACAATCCTCCCGTGGCAAGATTCTCGTTAAGCGGTTTGATGGCAATAATGATAAGCCACCCCATCAACACGTATAGCAACGCCGAAACAAGGTCGTACTTTCCAATAAAAAATATTTTAAACACGATGCCACCAATGGCCAAACCCCAAACAATGCCCAGCAGGCTCCACCCCCAGGGGCCATGCAGCGTTACCAGCAAAAAAGGAGTGTAAGTGCCGGCAATAAGTACATAAATGGATGAATGATCAAAAATATTGAGTTTGTTACGAACCTTTTGCTTACGCGACAGGTGGTAAAGGGTGGACGCGAGGTATAAAATCACCAGGCTGGCACCGTACACCGTTACCCCCACAATATGCCACACGTTGCCGTTTAACGAGGCAAACACCACCAGCAACACCAGGGCTGCAATGCTGAGCAAAAAGCCCAGCCCATGCGTTATCACGTTTAAAATCTCTTCGGTTTTGGGGTATCTTACGGCGTTGTATGCCATTTAACTGTCGCAATAAAATGATTAATAATAAAAAAATACAAAAGTAACCTTTTCTCTAACGAAGTAGTGTTAATAGGGAGTTTGTTTCAAGTTAGCTGATTGGAAATATTCATATACCACTTTAAAAGAGAGGTTAAAAAGTAGCAAACGAATCATGCTATGCCCGGCTGTTGTCACACTGAGCTTGTACACTGAGCCCGTCGAAGTGGTAGTCGAAATGTGACACCCCCTGCCTGATATTATTACCAAAAAAGTACAAACCATCAAGGTTTGTACTTTTCGAGCCATTACTTTTACTGGTGTGATGCTATGTTTCTTATAGAGTTTTAAAAAATGACCTGTTGAATAGTCCAGTTTTCTTTCATGGGTTTGGTGAAATCTTGATTTATTACAAAATTTTTATGGTCCGGTGTTATTGCTACTGTGGTACTTGCCGGAATTGTTTTTGAGTTTAATACTTTAGCGGTTTTCCAATCATCATTGCTCGACAATTCAACTAAAGTATTTCCTCCCGGTGCGTTACCGTTATTGGTTACACCAATTACATTTCCGTTATCGGTTATAACCATTCCGTCAAAACCGGTATATCCTGAAGGAATGTTAACTGTAGTTGCTGAGGCCGGATTTTTTAACGGAACTTTTACCAAACCATAATTCATATATTGCCCGTTTGACTCATCAACAGCTACTAAAGATACTAAAAGATAACCACCAGGGTGAAAGTCTATGCCATTTGCACCGCTTGCTATGCCTGTTTCGTTTT
>JANTGU010000327.1 GCA_024762735.1 Bacteroidales bacterium
AAACAAAAAGTGCGATAATCCTGAAAGAATTTGTTCTCCGGTCGGCACCTATGAGTGGACATACATTCATTAAAAAACCATGGTCATTTTACAGCACCCGTTTGACTAATCGTAATGGATGGGTGTATTTTCCCAGCTCCTTGTTAAAAATCCCCTGGTGATCGATGGCATCGATTCTGACACTTCCCCATGCATGCAAAATCCGGCTACCATTCAAAATGATGCCCACATGCGATATTGTGCCCTCATTGTTCTCGAAAAAAGCCAGGTCGCCCGGTTCGGATGCTTCTACAAACATAACCTGCTCCCCAACTTCAACTTGTTGTGCCGCCTGGCGAGGCAGCAGAATTCCATTCATTTTAAAAACCATTTGAACCAACCCCGAAGCATCGATACCCATGGGAGTACGACCACCCCGCATACAGGGTACATTCAGGTAATTGGCCGCCACTGCCAATACATCACGAATCCCCACTCCGGAAGGTACCGCATGGACTGCCTTTTTGTAATAAAACTCCTGGCCGGCCACAGTAAAAACACCCTCTGACCATCCGTGGAACTGCGCTCCCCTGAATACGGGTATCATGCTGCCTTTATTCCTTACTTGTGCCGACAAGGTCTGCAGGTAATATCGTTTTGATGCTTGCAACTTGTTAAATTCAACCTCGCTCAGCTCATGAACCTGATTATCACGAACCCATCCGACGGAACCATCATCCAGCATTTCAATTAAAAACCAGTCATCTTTTGTATCGGTCACCGTTACCAACTCACCAAACAAAAGTTGGTTTGCCATTTGACTTTTTACTGACGGCGCTTCTCTCACGGCCACCGCGGCCAGCATGCATATTCCGTACCTCATTTCAGCTATTATTTACAGGGTTATATCAATAACAATTATAATTGCTTATTTTTGCTCAAACTTTCAAACAAGCTAATGAATTCTTTCTTTTCAAAGTTACAACAATATTATTACGAAATACTAAAAATTTTAGTGTTTATTATTGCTATTGGCCTGGTTTCGTGGCTAAGCCCTAAAGATAGTATTTTTAAATATGAATTTCAGATTGGCAGCCCCTGGAAACACAACGACCTTTTTGCCCCGTTTGATTTTGCCATTCTAAAAACCAAAGAGCAATTAGAGCAAGAAAAAGAGAAGGTGTTACAAAGCTTTCAGCCTTTTTTTAATTATAACGAAAAGCTAATCAATGATAACCTGAAAGTGCTGGAAGGCAACTTTGCAACACTTTGGCAATCTGATTTAAAACCGGGCAGAAAAAGAACCAGAGATTCGCTGAAGAGTTTAAAGTTCGCCAAAAAACTTTATTTGGAGGTGGAGAAAAAGGGTATTATCCGCACAGACAATGTTATTGAAGGAAAACCATCTGATTACCGCATCAAACTTATAAAGGATAACCTGGCTACCTATGCCATGATAGGAGATTTTTACACCATCAAAGGTGCATTGGAACATGTGCAATCGGAAATAAGAAAAGAAAACAGGGCCGATAGCAGCATCCTGCTGGGAGCCATCAGCCGGGCACTGGTTCAAAATGTGCTTTACGATAAATCGAAGAGTGAAACAGCCCGCCAGGAGCTGGTTAACCATATCTCTCCCACTTTCGGGATGATGCAAAAAGGAGAGATGATTATCTCGAAAGGAGAGCTGGTAACCCCCGAAAAAAATCAAATTCTGCTTTCGCTTAAAAAGATGTACGAAACGGAGTATGGTAACAGCAATCATAAATATTACATACTGTTGGGCATCACCCTCCTGATCACGCTGCTGTTTTTACTGGAATATCTTTTCCTCAGGTTTTACAAATTTGAATTTTTCAACGAACTCAAATACATTAACCTCATTCTCGTCACCCAGGTAACCCTGGTAGCGTTGGCATTTTATATTTTCAAAGAGTTTCCCGAGTACGTGTATGCTGTCCCGTTTGTGATTCTACCCATTGTTTTAATCGCGTTTATCGACCACGGTACCGGCATTGTTATTTACCTGATCACGGTGATGCTAATCGGTTTTTTTGCACCCAACAGCTTCGAGTTTTTCTACACGCAGTTTGCCGCTGGATTGGTAGCGGTATTCAGCATTGGCAAATGGGATCACCGGATACAAATAGCCAGGACATCGCTGCTCACGTTTTTAACCTACCTTGTTGTTTACATCAGCATGCTGTACTCGCGCGAGGGTAACCTCAACAGCTTTTCGTTAGACTTTATCAAGTTAACAGCGGCCAACTCGGTGTTACTGTTTTTGGCTTTCCCCTTCGTGTTTTTTTACGAAAAGCTATTCGGACTTGTTACCAAGTTAACGCTGCTGGAACTATCGAATACCAACAACACGCTGCTGCGCGATTTATCTGTAAAAGCGCCGGGAACTTTCCAACATTCCCTTCAGGTTTCGAATCTGGCTGCCGAGGCACTTTACGAAATTGATGGAGATGCCCTGCTGGCGCGCACGGGAGCATTGTATCACGATATCGGTAAAATGAACAATCCCACCTTTTTTATCGAAAACCAGTCCTCGGGGTTCAACCCTCACGATGAACTTTCTTACGAGGAGAGTGCCCGCATCATTATCGCCCATGTGCTCGATGGCATCGAGATGGCTCGCAAAGCCAACGTGCCCGAGCAGGTTATCGACTTTATCCGCACCCACCACGGTACAAGAATGGTAGAGTATTTTTACCGGCTGGAAAAGAAAAAAAATCCGGGACTGGAAATTGACAGCTCCGAATTCAGGTATCACGGGCCTATCCCCTTTTCAAAAGAGACGGCTGTTGTAATGATGGCAGATTCAGTAGAAGCTGCCTCGCGCAGCATAAGCAATCCTACAGAACAAAAAATTAACGACCTGGTTGAAAATATTGTCAGCGCGCTGGTTGAAGACAATCAGTTTGCCAATGCCAACATCACCTTTAAAGAGATTACCAAAGTTAAAAAAGTGCTCAAGAAAAAGCTGCTGGATATTAACCACGTACGTATTGCCTATCCTGATTAATTCCAAAGAAGAACGATTTAAGGAAGGGAAATAATGCATGCTGCTTTAAAAGATAATTCGGAAGCAACAAATTGCAACGCTCAACGCACCTTGCGGGAGGCAGGAAAGCATCAACGATCACGTTATACCAATTTTACGGTACTTTCAACTTGCATCAATGTCCCATGATACCAAAAAGTATTGAGGACGAAAGATATCAAAAAACTACTGTAACCCGCGATATTATCCCAAAAAGTGTACTAAATGTTCCTTAACTAATCTATTTTTATAATGTAAGCTGAAGAACAATAGG
>JANTGU010000328.1 GCA_024762735.1 Bacteroidales bacterium
TAAACAGCCGTAATGCCGGTTTACCTGTTATCGGATGAGCCTTACTTTCCCGACCCTAACCTGGCACGGGAGGACGGCCTGCTTGCCATCGAGGGAGATCTTAGTCCCGAGCGGCTAATCCAGGCGTATGCCGCCGGAATATTTCCGTGGTATAGCGATGGAGAGCCCATCTTATGGTGGTCGCCCGACCCGCGGATGGTGCTGTTTCCAAAGGATTTTAAACGACATAAAAACTTAAGAAGAACGGTTAACAAGGGTCTGTTCGAGGTAACTTTCGACACCGCCTTTCGTGAAGTCATCAACCAGTGTGCCCTAACACGGCAGGAGGATGAGTTGGGAACCTGGATTACCCAAGAGATGATGGAGGCTTATGTTGTGCTCCACGAGATGGGACTGGCGCATTCAACCGAAGTGTGGCAGGACGAGAAACTTGTAGGCGGGTTATATGGCGTTTCGCTGGGAGGCACCTTTTTTGGGGAATCGATGTTTCATAAGGTAACCGATGCCTCCAAGGTAGCCTTGTGGCATCTGGTTGACAAGCTACTCTCGTGGAATTTTGACATGATTGACGCCCAACAGGAGACTCCACATCTGGCCAGTTTGGGTGCGGTGGCCATCGAACGGAAAAAGTTTTTACATTTGTTGAACAAAAGTTTGGACAAGCCGACAAGACAAGGACGCTGGACAAACCATTGAAAAAGGAATTATCATGGAAAAAAACAGAGCATTTATGGCCGAGGCTATCAGCCTTGCTGCCAGCAACGTTAACAGCAGCAACGGGGGTCCTTTTGGCGCCGTGGTTGTAAAAGATGGTAAAATTGTGGGAGCAGGTGGCAACAAAGTTACCGTACAAAACGACCCTACCGCGCATGCCGAGGTGGTTGCCATTCGCGAAGCGGCTAAAAATCTGGGCACCTTCGATTTGTCGGGTTGCGAAATATATGCCAGCTGCGAACCCTGTCCCATGTGCCTTGGCGCTATTTACTGGGCAAGGCTTGACAAGCTCTATTATGCCGCCACCAAAGACGATGCCGCCAAAGCCAATTTTGATGACTCCTTTATCTATGCCGAAATTGGCAAGCCCAAGGATCAGCGTCAGCTTCAATCGGTTCAGCTTATGCGCGAGGATGCCGTGAAAGTTTTTGAAAAATGGATTGAAACGGAAAACAAGATTCCGTATTAATCGTCATGGAATCACTCATCAGCGAAGCAGCCAACCTGCTTAAACAATCAAAGTACACCACCGCGTTCACCGGGGCAGGCATCTCGGTAGAAAGTGGCATTCCACCCTTCCGGGGGGCAACAGGCCTTTGGAGCAAATACGACCCCATTGTGCTGGACATCGACTATTTCCATGCTCACCCGCTGGAATCATGGAAAGTGATTAAAGAGATTTTTTATGATTTTTTCGGGAAAGCAAAACCCAACAAAGCCCACGAAGTGCTGGCCATGATGGAACAAAACGGCCTGCTTAAAAACATCATTACCCAAAACATCGACAACCTGCATCAGGAAGCCGGCAGCCGTGAAGTTTACGAATTTCACGGCAACTCGCGTGAACTGGTTTGTACAAAATGTGGAAAGCGGTTTACCATGGATAACATCAATTTCGATAAACTTCCTGTAACTTGTGATGCCTGCGGAGGGTTGGTAAAACCCAATTTTATCTTTTTCGGGGAAGGCATCCCACCTGTGGCTTATGAAAAATCGTTGGCAGCAGCCCATAACGCGGATGTCTTTTTGGTCATCGGCACCACGGGCGAAATCATGCCGGCCAGTCAAATTCCCATCATGGCCAAAAACCAGGGCGCCAAAATTATTGAAATCAACGTGGAGCCCTCCAACTACACCTATCACGTTACCGATGTGTTTTTAAAAGGTAAAGCCGGCGAAATGATGGCACGGCTTTTCGAGACATAAGACTCCAAAAAACATGGAGCCCACAAAACGCACTGACAAGATTCTCCTCCGGGCTCCCCGATAATTATCGGGGCCGGAGGAGAGAGGACGGCCGCACTACTATCCTCTCTACCCCGGGGTTTAGCCCGGGGATAATGCAAATGTTGAGTTATTAGTTATTTTATTGAAAAACTACAACTTACAATATACTTGTCATTAGTAGGGGAAGAGGATTAAACAGACCGGCCCGTTATAAGCTGATTGATACTGACAAACCCCTTGAAAACCGATATTCTGCAAAAACCCTGTAAGACTGACCAAAAAAGTTTCCAAAATATTTTGCATCTTTGTGTAATGCTAAAAAGACTATTGAATATTCTGTTTTGGTCAGTGATATCGGCGGCATTTATTGGCCCCGGTACCATCACCACTGCTGCCAAGGCGGGTGCCGGATTTGGTTTTTCATTGCTGTGGGCATTGGTATTTTCAACGGTAGCATGTTTGATACTACAAGAGGCAGCAGCAAGGCTTAGCATACTATCGGGGAGAAGTCTTGGTAACGCCATTGCGCTCAGGTTTCAGAATAGCAAAGGCGGCTGGCTCATTTTTGTTCTCATCATCGGAGCCATCATATTAGGTTCGGCAGCTTATCAAACGGGCAATCTGCTGGGAGCTGCCGAGGGTATAAAACTGCTTTATGATTTTCCGGTTTGGATTTTAGTGTTGGTCATCGGTCTTTTTGCTTTCGTGACCTTGCTCTTTCCAAGCATGAAAGTAGTAGCTCGTCTGCTGGGATTGCTGGTGGTACTGATGGGCATTGCATTTCTTACAACCGCTATCCTTATTCAACCCAACCCCGGCCTTGTAATACAAGGAGCCATTACCCCTTCTTTTCCTGAAGGATCCGGCTTGTTGTTGCTTGGTCTCGTTGGCACCACGGTTGTCCCTTATAATTTATTTTTAGGATCGGGCATTGCCGACAAAAAGCAGCAACTTATTGAAATGCGATGGGGCGTGGGAGTGGCAGTAGTGCTTGGGGGCATTATTTCGATGGCCGTGCTGGTAACAGGAACCTCAGTGGAAGGGGAATTCTCCTTTGCTTCCTTAGCCAAAGTATTAAGTGATAAACTAGGTGGCGTAGCCGGATGGCTCTTTGGATTTGGCCTCTTTGCTGCCGGTTTTTCTTCCGCGGTAACAGCTCCTCTGGCATCGGCCATTACCGCAAAAGATATATTTGGTAGCGATAACCAACCCCGGTGGCGCACAAAGGGTATCTATTTTAAACTTACCTGGATGCTGGTATTGTTTACAGGCCTTGGATTTGGTATGGCCGGATTCAAACCTATCCCGGCTATTATTGCCGCCCAGGCATTCAATGGTTTTATTTTACCCTTTATCGCCAT
>JANTGU010000329.1 GCA_024762735.1 Bacteroidales bacterium
CCCGATGTAGTCTTTCTCGACATCGAGATGCCCGATGGAAACGGGTTCGACATCCTCGAAAGTTTTGATGAGGTAAACTTCCACGTGATTTTCGTGACTGCTTTCGATCGTTACGCCATCAAAGCCATTAAATTTAGCGCGGTTGATTACTTGTTAAAACCCCTCGATCCCCAGCAGCTTATCGACGCCGTAAACAGGTTAAGCAAACGATCCCCCAAAGGACTCCAGACTGAAGAACGCATTGAAGTGCTGTTGGACAACAAAAAAAATATTTCAAAACTGGCCCTTCCCACCACGACCGGCTACCGGTTTATAAGGGTAAAGGATATTATTCGCTGCGAGGCAGAAAGTAACTACACCAATTTTTATTTACAAACCACCGAACAAATTCTTGTTACCCGCACGCTCAAGGATTTTGAATCGCTGTTGAAAGAGGACTCCTTTATCCGGGTGCATCAGTCGCACCTCATCAATGTTGATTTTGTAGAGCAGTACATCAAGGGTGACGGGGGTTTTGTAATCATGAGCGATGGCTCGGAAGTGGAGATATCCCGCAGGAGAAAAGAACAATTTTTAAAAGGGATGTTGAAGTAATGCACATCCCCATTTTTTTAAATTTTTCGTACCCTCATTAAAATCATCCTATATTTGCGATAAATCCCGGGTAACATACAGCAAAACATGCAAAATTTCCGACTTAAAGTATTTCTAACAACTGCGAAACGCCTCAGTTTTACCAAGGCAGCCAAAGAGCTGTTCATATCGCAACCGGCCGTTACCAAACACATTGTTGCTTTGGAAAAAAACTTTAACACCCAACTTTTTATCAGAAGAGGCAGCCATATTGAACTGACTGAGGCGGGAAAGATACTGCAACAATATGGGACAAAAATTGACAACCTCTACTCGTTGCTTGATTTTGAAATGGGCATCCTGCAAAATGAACACAAGGGTAAGCTTGTGATTGGCACAAGCACTACCATGACCCAATACGTTATTCCCCCCTTGATGGCCCGCTTTCATCAAAAGTTCAAAAACATCGTTATCCATCTTGTAAACGGAAATACAGAACAGATAGAAAAAGCCTTGACCCAAAACCAAATCGATCTTGGTATCATCGAGGGGCAATCCAGGCGAAAAGATTTTAAATACATTGGTTTTCTTAAAGATGAAATAGTACTGACCGCTAAAAGTTCGCACCCACTTGCCAAAAAGGGAGAAGTCTCGCTTACGGAACTCCGCTCCTATCCGCTGCTGTTACGCGAAAAAGGCTCCGGTACCCTCGAGGTAATTGAATACTATTTGAAAAAGCTACATTATTCTATCAATGACTTCAATGTAGAAATGCACTTTGGAAGCACCGAAGGCATCAAAAATTATATTCTGAATTCAAACAGCGTCGCCTTTCTATCCATCCAAAGCATCTTTAAAGAGCTGAAGCGCAACGACCTCTCAATCATCGATGTTAAAGGAATGGATTTAAACCGCGAGTTTAACTTTATTGTTGACACCGGCAACACCAACCCATTGGTTGATTTATTCATCCAGTTTGCCCTTAAATATAACTTTTAGTTATTATTAATAACTATTTTTGCTGTAGTAATTGGTCATTATCCATCTATCTTTGCATAATTATAATAACAGATACCCTAAACAAATAATATTATGGGAACCACCATCTTAATTTTCTTATTCGGAGCGCTCTTCGGGCTTATCCTGCAATATGCAGGCCTTAACAGGTACAACACCATCAGTAGCCAGGCGCTGCTCAAAAACAACACCGTTGTAAAAACAATATTGGTTACCATTGGATTGGGTGCCATTCTGTTTAGTATAACCACAGGTTTGGGACTGTCGCAGTTTCATATCAAACCTTTTGTTACCGGAGGCCTGATTTTTGGCGGCCTGATTTTTGGTACCGGGATGGCCATTCTGGGTTATTGTCCGGGAACCATGGCCGTATCGTTGGGCGAAGGGTCGATGGATGCACTGGTTGGCATCGTGGGCGGCCTGCTGGGCGGAGTCGTTTTCACGCTTGTGCTGCCATCCATTAAATCTGTCTTAGGCCCTGATTTGGGCAAACTCTCTTTGTACTCCATCACAGGCAGCTTTTCGTTCACCTACTACCTGATGATTATCGTACTGGGACTCACGATTATTTATGCCGCTTTTTACATTCACATTAAAGAAAAAGCTGTTGACAAGAAATGGATTTATGCCGGGGTGGCGCTGGCCATACTGGATGTGATTGTTTTCCTCACTGCCACCACCAACCGGCCCATTGGTGCTTCCACTAGCTACCCCTGGCTGGGCGATGTTATCGCCGGAGCAAAAGACAACCCTTATTTTCAAAAAATAAGCACCCCAGGATCGTGGGAAGGCATATTTTTGCTGGGGGCCATGGTGGCCGCGTTTGTGGGCTCATTGCTTAAAGGCAACTTTAAAATAACCCTTGTCCATGATAATTGGAAAGAATACAAAAACAATTCAGCAGGCTCGAGAGCCATTTGGGCTTTTGTGGGTGGTTTTATCCTGATATTTGGCGCACGAATGGCAGGGGGATGCACCAGTGGCCACGTTATTTCGGGTGGCATGCAGATGGCCTTTAGCAGCTTCACCTTTGGCATCTTTATGTTTATCGGGCTGGTTATTACCGGGAAAGTGTTTTACAAAACTAAAGCTGATTAATGTTGAAACCCCGGAAACCGCTCCAAAAAAGGCAAAGTACTTCGTTATATGAGACAAGAGCTTCGTTTGAAGCTTATCAAACCTAACGGCAAAGACTTTTATTCTCCAACCCCGGGTATTAACCCGTGGATAACGGTTATTGCAAAGAAAAAACCGGAAGCAACAAAAACCCATCTATCTTTGTGGGAAAGATATTTTAAATGATTAATATATAAAGGAATACAAAAGTTTTTTTAAATAGAGTTGCTAATTTCTTTATGAATCATTCTTTTACTTGCTTTTCTTTCTCCTTTCCAAAAATTTCTTTTTAAAAATTTTCGAAGATGTTTTGCCCATTCCCCTGATATTGTCAATTGTCCTTTCTTTTTATTTGCCAAAATAAGTTTTTAAAAATGGTAAATACTCCTACAAATTATTTTTGTATAAGCACCTAACGAAATGTATTAAAAATATTTATTTAACCTTTTTAAAAACAACAACTCCTTTAACATTAAAATTTTTAGTACGATTACCGGAATCGCCAAAAACAAACTTCATGCATTTTTTATCAATAAATTCTGCAATACAAAGAATTCTTTTTTGTTTGTTATTGTCTTTCATCGTAATG
>JANTGU010000330.1 GCA_024762735.1 Bacteroidales bacterium
TTGGTGTGGCTGCCGGCCCGCAATTTACCAACATCTCTTCCCCGGGATTACCCAACCCACCCGAAAGTGGCATAGGTTACATGGCAGGTGTTTTTGCGCAACACACATTATCTAAAGAGTTTAACATTAGCATCGGGCTTAATTTTGACAAAAGGGCATTTAGCAGCCGGTACACCTCTGCCTGGTTTCAATTTAATGATTCGGTAATCAGTCAAGACAGCTATTCTGCCTACGATATTAATTACAAGCTAAACTATATTACCATCCCTGTTAGTATTAGTTATGTTAAAGACGTTGACAAGTTAAAACTTTTTGTCAGGGGTTCGGTTTATTACTCCCTGTTTGTGGATGCGCAGCAACAGGGCTACACCGATATGTTTATTGCCGACAGCGATTTTCAATACATTGACCATGAGCAGTATCCTGAAATCAACAAAGGGCACAACCGCACTGACTACACAGGCACCACCGACAAGCTTTTAGATACGGAACGATTTAACACCAGCGATATAGGCTTTAACTTTTTTATCGGGGCGATATATGATTTTTCTGAAAAAGTTGGTATATATTTGTCTCCGGGCTTCACGGCCAGTTTTGGAAGAGTGCTTGAAAACCCTGCATACGATTCGAAATGGACAAGGGTCTTTAAAATCGAGGCCGGCCTGGTTTATCATCTAAAATAAAAAGATTATGGTTAAAGATTTACCTGCTAATACAGTTGAGCGATTGAGTTTATACCGCAGAGTTTTACTCAATTATCCTTATCAGGATACCCCTTATATCCATTCACACCGGCTGGCTCACCTTTTAAAGATAAACCCTGCTCACGTGCGTCGCGATTTAATGCTGATAGGCTTTACGGGAGACATCCACAAAGGATACAACATAAAAAGCCTGATTGAAAAGGTGGGTGACGCCATCGATTGTCGCTATATTCAAAAAGTTGCTTTTGTGGGGATTGGCGATATGGGCAGAGCCGTGGCTGAATATTTCAACAATGCAAACAGCAAGCTGAAAGTTGCCGCCACCTTCCGCCTTAACGATGAACCGGCCACCCAGTTTATGGAGGTCAAGTGCTACAATATTTCAAAGATGAAGGAGGTTATTAAAAATCAAAAGATTGAAATTGCCGTGCTGGCCGTTCCTCAAAACTTTGCCCCCGACATTACCAAAGCCATTGTTCAGGCAAAAGTAAAAGGAATACTGAATTTTACTTCGATGCACCTGCAGGTTCCCTCTGAAATTCATGTTGAAAACTACGACATGATTGCCAAACTTGAAAAGCTTGCCTATTTTACCAATAAAGATTCATGTCCTTCTGAAGGTGAAGAATAACAATTGACCGATGGAGCAAAATAAGTACGAAAAATATTTACAGTACGTGGGCGGCGTTCGTTTCTGGATTGTGGCATCCGGGATAATTATATCGATGGCAGCCATGAAACAGGCCAGCCAAATAATTAACATCATTTTAGTTGCTGCTTTTTTAACCGCCGTGAGTCTTGCCCCGCTCAACTGGCTTAAAAAAAAGGGATTACCCAAGTGGCTCGCCACCACCATCGTTGTTTTCTCCATCGTTTTACTGGTAGGCTTAATCGGTCTCATGATTGGCCAGTCTGTCAATAACTTTATGGATAAGCTGCCCTCATTGCAGAATCAGTTCGATGCTTTTGCCTTAAAAACCAACAATCGGCTGATTAGCATTGGCATTCTGAACCAAAACGATGATATTTTAAATCACATCACCAAGCAGAGTTTGCTGCCTATGGTGGCACCGGTAGCATCGGGGTTTGGCTCTATGCTTTCAGGATCGGCTCTCATATTCATCATTTTTATTTTTATGATTGCCGAGTCGGAGCAGTTTTCCAAAAAGTTATCGTTTATTTCTGCCGAATCCTCTGTCCGTTCAGGCAAAATGTTAAAACAGGTCAGAAACTACTTTGGCATTAAAACGCTGACCAGCCTGGCTACAGGTATTTTGGTGGGCGTATCGATGTATATTTTAAATATTGAGTTTGCCCTGTTATGGGGCTTTTTAGCCTTTATTTTAAATTTTATCCCCAGCATAGGCTCGTTTATTGCGGCCATCCCGGCTGTACTCCTTGCGCTGGTTTTAAACGGCCCCATGGTTGCCTTGATTGCCATTATTATTTATTTGGTAATTAATACCGTTATTGGTAATATCATCGAGCCACAGCTGATGGGGCACAACCTGGGTCTATCGCCACTGGTGGTATTCTTTTCGATGATGCTGTTCGGTTATATTCTCGGTCCGGTTGGCATGCTGATGGCCACACCGTTAACCATTATTATCAAAATGATTTTAGACAATCGTGAAGTAACACGGAACCTGGGCATATTAATTGGAGACGGACGTGAAATAGAAGCTCCCAACGAAGAGGAGTAGTTTATTCTATTTAGATTTACTTTCCAGCTTATCCACCACGGATTTTTCGAACGAAGCCAAATCAACCCCTTTAATATCAGCAGCTGTAATGCTTTTTTGAATGGCCTTATCGATTAACAAGCTATCTTTTTCATAGTTGGAACAGGCATCGCACATAGCTTTGTGTATCGTTAATTGAACCTGTTCTTTTAACGATAACTTTGAATATATCTTCTTTTCGATAAGCTCGGTCGCTTTCAAACATGATAGAAACAAGTATTGCATTAGTTTTTTCATAACCTCTAATTCCCTTTAAACCAATTGGTATCTACACACTCTCTGAGTTGTAATTTAGCCCTGTGTATTATCTGCCAGAAATTAGTCGGAGAAACACCCAATTCCTCACAAATTTCATCCCCTTTTTTACTTAATAAAAATTTTAGTTTGATGGCAAGCCCCCAGCTATCGGGTAATGCATCCAAACACATTTTTAAAATTTTATTAAAATCTTCATCATCCAGCAAGTGACTTTCCTGCTCTTCCCAGTTATGCGGCTTGTGCGATTCGTTCCATTCTCCGCTGTCGGAAAAAAATTTAGAAAACGAATCGCCCCCAACATTCACCGGCTTTTTAACTTTAGCACGGTAATGATCGATAATTTTAAAATTCAGGATGCTGTATAGCCAGGTTTTAGGTGTGCTGTCGCCACGGAAGTTTTCAATCTTCTCGGAAGCAGCCAAAAAGGTATCCTGCACCAAATCCTTGGCCAGTTCCGCATCGGAGACCTTGTAAAGCGCCCAGGAAATCATATCAGCCGAATACTCGTGCACCCATGCTGCCAAATCTACCGTGTTGTTTTTTGTTTTCAAATCCTAA
>JANTGU010000331.1 GCA_024762735.1 Bacteroidales bacterium
CTGCAAAGTAGTCTTTATAATATAGTGCCTGTTATGAACTTAATCAGTAAATCAATTAATTAATAAAAAATCAATCTTTATGAAACGAATGACTCTTTTTATGTTAGCCGCTGTATTCAGCCTAACCGCTTTTGCCCAGGATTTAACGCTGGATCAAATTCTCAAAAATTATTACGACGTCAATGGCATCGAGAAGATGAAAGATGTCAAAACCATCATCATTAAAGGAAAATCGGTGGCCATGGGACAGGAATTTCCCTTTACCATGTACAAAACAAGACCATCCAATTTCAGACTGGAGGTTCCTATACAGGGCACTACCATGTTACAAATTTTCAACGGTGAAAAAGGTTGGATGGTGATGCCGTGGACCGGCACTACCGAACCCAAGGAGATGACCGGAGAACAGTTAAAAGGATTTAAAAAAGAGACGGACCTGGAAGGCCCTCTTTACGATTACAAAGCCAAGGGGAGTACCGTGGAGCTTGTGGGAAAAGAAGACATGGAAGGCTCCGAAGTGTATCATCTTAAGCTGACCGACAAAGAGGGTGATGTTACCGAATTCTTTATCGATGCTGAAAACTTTGTGATCCTCAAAACCAAATCGAAAACCACCATGCGCGGCCAGGAAGTTGAATCGGTGACCTATTTCAGCGATTACCAGGAGCAGGACGGTTTTGTATCGGCCCATAGCATTGAAGTAAAAAACAATGGCCAAATGTCTCAAAGTATGGCTGTTACCGAGATAAAATATAACGAACCGGTTGACGATAAGCTGTTTCAAAAACCTGTTTCGACAGCGCCGGAACCTGCTGTTGAACAGAAAAAATAATATTCCTCGTTAATTTTAAAACTCGACACTATGAAACGTACTTTGTTGTTGGTGGTTGCTGCTTTGCTGAGCGTTGCAGGTTTTAGCCAGGTAAAAATTGATAAAAATACTTTTGGTGATATCAGGGCACGAAACCTTGGCCCTGCCACCATGAGCGGGCGTATTGCCGCCATCGATGCCGTGGCTGAAAACCCTAAGACTTTGTACGTGGGCACAGCCGGTGGTGGCGTTTGGAAGTCGGAAAATGAAGGGACAACCTTTAAAGCCGTCTTTGATAAAAACATCCAGGCTATCGGGTCCATTACCATCGACCAAAAGCATCCCGACACCGTTTGGGTTGGAACAGGTGAACCCTGGACGCGTAACTCAACCTCGGTTGGAAAAGGAGTTTATGTTACCCACGACGGGGGTGAAAGCTGGAAACTGAAAGGGCTCGACAGTACCGAGCGTATTGCCCGAATCGTGATTGACCCGCGCAATTCCAATACCGTGTATGTTGCCGCCCTCGGTCCGCTTTGGAGCAAGGGAGAGCAACGGGGTCTTTTTAAAACCACCGACGGGGGTACCACGTGGGAAAAAATACTGTACGTTGATGAAAATACCGGTTGTAGTGGTTTTGCCATCAACCCTTCCAATCCTGATATTATGTATGCCGGTTTCTGGAGTTTTCGTCGTCACCCGTGGGATTTTGTTTCCGGTGGCCCGGGAAGCAGTTTTTTCATGACCACCGATGGCGGCAAAACATGGAATAAGGTTGAAAAGGGATTGCCTGAAAAACCATGGGGCCGCGTATTTGTCGACGTAAGTCCTGCCGATCCCAACGTGGTGTACCTGCTTATTGAAGCTAAAAAAACCTCTTTTTACCGCTCACAGGATATGGGCAAAACGTGGAAACTGATGAACAATAATGCGGATGATGTGGGCGAGCGCCCCTTCTACTTCGGGTTTTTTGTTCCCGACCCTGTTGACACCAACACCATCTACAAACCTGGTTTTTCGCTTCAGGTTAGCGATGATGGCGGTAAAAGCTTTATGAGTGCCTCGGTAAAAGGAGGTTCGTTTCATAGCGATGTGCATGCCTTGTGGATTAATCCGCACGACAACAAATCGATGTACCTTGGTACCGATGGAGGGGTTTACCTAACCAAAGACCGGGCAGCCACCTGGCGGTTTTTCCGCAACCTGCCGGTTTCGCAATTCTATCATGTGAGCGTTGACAATGAGAAGCCTTACAATGTGTTTGGCGGCTTACAGGACAATGGATCGTGGATTGGCCCTTCCCAATCGCCGGGCGGAATTAGCAACTGCGACTGGGAGAACATCGGGTATGGCGATGGCTTTAACGTGCTGCGGGACCCTGCCGACAACAACATCTTTTACTGGCAATACCAGGGAGGCAATGTAAAAAGAATGTACCTCGATACCCGTGAATTTAAAGACATCAAACCTTTTACCGATGATGGTACCAAGTTGAGGTTTCATTGGAATACGCCGCTAGTTTTCGGAGCCAAAAGCAAGGCGCTTTATACAGGAAGCCAGTTTCTGTACAAATCAACCGACCGTGGTGACAGTTGGCAAAAAATATCACCCGATTTAACCACCAACGACCCTGCTAAACTACAACAGGAAAAAACCGGCGGTTTAACACTGGATAACTCGGCCGCTGAAAATCATTGCACCATCTTTACCATTTCCGAATCACGGTTGGATGAAAACGTTATATGGGCTGGAACCGACGACGGGAACGTGCAGGTTACCACCGATGGTGGAAAAACGTGGAACAACACCATTCAAAATATCCTGGGTGTTCCGCCAACAACATGGGTTTCTTACGTAGAAGCCTCCCGGTATGATAAAGGCACTGCTTATGTAACTTTTGATGGTCACCGCTATGGCGACCGAAAGGCTTATGTTTACAAAACCACCGATTTTGGCAAAACATGGACAAGCCTGGCAGATAACAACATTACCGCCTATTGCCACGTGATTAAAGAAGATCTGAAAAACCCGAACCTGTTGTTTTTGGGTACGGAATCAGGACTCTATCTCTCCATTGACGGCGGACAGGTGTGGTCACGATTTACAGGAAACCTACCCCCGGTTTCGGTACGAGACATGGCTTTTCAACCACGTGAAAACGACCTGGTGCTGGCTACTCATGGCCGTGGAATCTATATTATTGACGATCTTACCCCGTTACAAAACCTCACACTTGATAAGGTTAACAGTAACATGGCCTGGTTGGGCTCGAGGCCTTATAAGCAGGGTGGCATGGGCGGCTCGCAGGAGTTTGATGGTAACGATGCCTTTACCGCTTCCAACGCGCCCAACACCTTGATGATAAACTATTACCTCAAAAAACGCCATATCTTTGGTAAGATGCATATTGAAATATTTGACCATGACGGCCATTTAATAAAGACCCTTC
>JANTGU010000332.1 GCA_024762735.1 Bacteroidales bacterium
GTAGCAGCTCCTCCGCTGGGCACCAGTCCGTCACGGTCACGATCAAAAGGGCGGGAAGCTTTCGTGGGATTATCATGACGCGTTGAAAAGGCGGCAATCGCATCGAAACTGCCCATCGACAGGGCATTTACCTCTTGTGCTCCTCCGCAAATAATCATATCCTGTAAGCCTTGTTTAATAAACATATATCCTACGCCGAGTGAATGAGAGCCGCTGGCACAGGCGCCACTCAAAGTGAAGTTGATGCCTTTTAATTGTAAAATAACCGACAGGTTCATGCTAACGGTCGAGTTCATCGATTGAAAGATGGATCCGGATCCTATCAGCGCTGTTTCTTTGCGGGCACGTAAAATGTCAGCCGCTTCAATAACCGGGACAGCCGAACTGTCGTTACCGAATAAAATACCTGCTTCATGATCCTGAAACCACGAAACATCAAGGTTTGCATTGGCAAGCGCCTCCATGGTGGACAGGTAGGCATACTTCCCTTGTTCTGCCAATCCAACCCGCTGGCGCCGGGGTAAGATTCCTTTCAGTGTAGGCTTTTCTATGATTCCCGTAAGATAGGACCTGAATCCCATGGCTTCCCGTTCAGGATCGATACCAATACCCGATTTGCCCTGATACAACGAATCTTTAACCTCTTGCAGGTTTTTCCCGATCACCGAGTAAATCCCCATGCCCGTGATAACTACTCTTCGCTCCATAATTATTTTATCATCATTAATACCAAAACTTTAAACCTTAACCATTTAACTTCCAACTTTCAACTTTCAACTTTCAACTTCCAACTTTGAACCTTGAACTTTGAACCTTGAGCCTTAAACATCTACGTATACAATCCCCCGTTAATATTAATCACTTCCCCGGTAATGTAGCCTGCTTTTTCCGAAGCCAGAAAAGCCACCAAATCGGCAACCTCCTCGGCGTAACCAAAACGGTTAACCGGAATGAGTTTCTTGAGCTGTTTTTCGTCCAGCTCTTTCGTCATCTCCGATCGAATGTAGCCGGGTGCTACCGCGTTTACCGTAACCTTTTTACGCCCCATCTCCTGTGCCAGGGCTTTGGTAGCCCCGATAATACCGGCTTTGGCAGCAGAATAATTGGTTTGCCCCGGAAGTCCTTTTACCCCCGACAGCGATACCACGTTGATGATTCTTCCAAACTTATTAAGCGCCATATCTTTTAACAGGCCGGCAGTCACGTTAAAAAAGCCATTCAAATTGGTGTTGATAACACTGTCCCACTCTTCGTTCTCCATCCACAGCATCAGATTGTCTTTGTTGATGCCGGCATTGTTTACCAGCACGGCAATGTAGGCATCAGGATGTTGTTTTTTCCAGTTGTCTATACTGTTTGATACGGCCTGGCGGTTGGAAACGTCGAATTGAATGACTTCACCGTTGCCTCCGTGAGCCACCACGCTTTCAAGGGTTTTTAACGCGTTGTTTTTATTGCTGTTGTAGTTCACCAACACGTGATAGCCCATTTCCGAAAGCTTCTCGCAAATGGATTTGCCTATCTCTCCTGAGCCTCCTGTTACTAAAGCATATTTCATAATTCAACCAGTTGAATGTCGTTATTTTTTAAATAATCGGTAAGATCGGCAATTTGCTGGTACAAGCTGTTATCCTCAATAAATACCGGTAGTATGGAGCGTACCTTGTCCAGGATGCTTTGGGTACGAGTCGATGCTTTTCCTTCAAGGCCGAGTTTGGCAAATCCCTGCGAGAGTGTCATGAGCTCGATGGCCAGCACCTCAAACGTGTTATTAATTACTTTGTCGGCTATCAAGGCCGAATTGGTGCCCATGCTCACCACATCCTGGTTGTCGTTGTTGTTGGGAATGCTGTGGACATAGTTTGGAAACGACAGGCTCTGGTTTTCGGCAACGGTTGAGGTGGCGGTAAACTGTGCCCCCTGCATGCCCAGGTTAAGCCCCAGAACTCCCAGGTTTACAAAAGGAGGTAATATTTCATTGATTTTGCTGTTTAACAGAAAATTCAGCTGTCTCTCAGCCAGCATCGATAGCTTGGTGATGGCGGTTTTTACCTTGTCCATTTCAAACGAAACATAATCGCCGTGGAAATTACCGCCGTGGTACACGGTTCCCTTTTCAAAATTGATGATGGGATTATCGTTTACCGAGTTGATCTCCCCTTCCAAAATGGTTTTAGCGTAGGTAAGGGTGTCGATTACCGGCCCCAAAATCTGGGGTACACATCGTAGCGAGTAGTATTCCTGAACTTTTTGCTTAATGACCTTTTCGCTGTGATGCCCGTTGTACAGGTGGTCTTCGCGCTTGCGAATCAGTTTGCTGTCAGTTAAAAAAAGTCGTAATCCTTCAGCAATTACCTGTTGTCCCTTGTGTTTTTTGGTTCCGTTCAGCTCCTTCGAAAAATGATCGTCAAACGATTGCACCAACTCGTTAATCATGGCTGAAGCTGCCAGCGACCAATTTACAAGATGCCTGGCTTTGAAAAGGTTGACAAAACCAATCCCTGTCATGACCGAAGTGCCGTTAATGAGCGCCAGTCCTTCGCGCATGTGCACCTGCAACGGTTTAATGTTTAGCTGATTGAATACATCTTCAGTTTTTTGTAGTTTTCCCTGGTAAAAAACTTCTCCTTCGCCAATAATCACCAGCGCCAGTTGTGAAAGTTGAACTAAATCGCCGCTGGCCCCCACGCCACCGTGCTCGGGAATAAAAGGGGTTACATCGTGATTGATAAGCTGTGTTAACACCGTGGCTGCATCTTTATGGATGCCTGAATAGCCCAGCGACAAGGTTTTGAGCCGGGCAATCATGGCCGCTTTAACCTGGATGGGATTAAGTGGCTTGCCGCTTCCTGCCGCGTGACTTCGTATCAGGTTGTATTGTAGTTTGACTAAATCTTTCTGTTCCACGCGGTATTGTGCCATGGGGCCAAAACCGGTGTTGATCCCATAGATTATTTTATCTTTGGAAAAGTCAATTAAAAAGCGGAAGCTTTTCTCTATCCTCCCCATCGTTACCTGGTCGATCGAAATTTTACTTTTATCATAAAGTAACGCCTGCATATCTGCACACGTAAGTGCTTCCCGCGAAATAGTTATCATGTTATAACCTTTTTGTCAAAACGAATTTAAGTTGACAAAAGTAGTAACAATCATCGGATTTTCCTATTGGCTGATTTGGACAAAATTATCGATCCTGTTTTTTAATGAATCTGGCCGGGTTTGAGACTAAAGAACTTTTTATTTGGAC
>JANTGU010000333.1 GCA_024762735.1 Bacteroidales bacterium
GAACCATACATCTCTCCCAATCTGGTGATTACAGAGATCATGTACAACCCGCCGGAATCAGGGGATGATACCCTTGAGTTTATTGAATTGTACAATAACAGTGCCGACACGGCTAACCTGAATGGGGTTCATTTCTCGGAAGGCGTTGAATTCACCTTCCCGGATGTTGAACTGATGCCACAGTCGTATGTTTTAGTTGCTAAAGATTCACTGGCCATGTTGGGAACCTTTGGCGCTACCGCCTATCAATGGACCAGTGGTGGCCTTAGCAATGGTGGTGAAGATATCGTGGTACTCGACCTGGTTGACAACGTGATTGACTCGTTAACTTACGATGATCAGGCACCCTGGCCTATAGAACCGGATGGTAACGGCCCATCCTTAACGCTTTGCAACCCTGATTTGGATAACTCGTTAGGCGAAAACTGGCATGCTTCGGTTAATCTGGCTGCTGTGAACGCTGATGGTGACTCGATTTATGCCACGCCGGGATTTGCTTGCCAAATCCAATTGATCGCAGCTTTCCAGGCTGATACTACTATTGTTTTAGTAGGTGATAGCGTGCAGTTTACCGATATGTCATCCGGAAACCCGGTATCATGGGAATGGACTTTTGAAGGAGGGATCCCTGCTACCTATTCAGGACAGACACCTCCTGCTATTACTTACAACGCTGCCGGTAAATTTGATGTTACTTTGGTGGTTAGCGACGGTTCCTTAACAGATACTGCCGTTTCAACCGATTACATTTGGGCTGGCGAAGCACCTGTTGCTGACTTTAGTGCCATCCCCACCACGGTAACTGTGGGTAGTTACGCTAACTTTACCAACCTGACCACGGGCGAAGAGGTTAGTTACAGCTGGACTTTTGAGGGAGCTACTCCCGATACCTCTACCGCCGTTGATCCGCAGGAAATTTATTATCTCATTCCTGCTGATTCACTGTACGATGTAACCTTGGTGGCTACCAATGTTTTTGGTGCCGACACCATGACCAAAGCAGATTACATTCATACCATTCCTGACGGGTTGACCGAAAACAGATTTGAAAATCAAGTGGTGCTTTACCCCAACCCTTCAACCGGTTTGGTAAACATCAGCCTGTCAATCAACACGGAAGTGGAAGTGGCTGTGCTTAACCTTGTTGGAAAACAGGTGTTTTCATCTACTTATTCAGGTTCAGCCAAGGTGCAGTTATCTGAACTCCCCAAAGGTATTTATCTGGTTAAACTAACCGATAAGTTGAACGGTGAAAGTGCTGTAAAACGATTAATCATTAAATAATTTCATTATTAACCAGAAACAACAGGGTTTTTGATATGCATTAACCCTGTTGTTTTATTAAAACAAAAAAGACATGAAAAGATTCTATTTTTTATTGGTAGCCGTTTTGCTGATGGCTACCCCGTTTTGGTCGGTTGGCCAAAACATGGTGTTAAACCCCGGACTTGAAAATTGGGACAATGCCAGCACCCCTACCGACTGGGATTTGTACGACAACATTGCTCAGGAAGCAACCACCATTCACAGTGGCACCTATTCAGCTGCCCAAATGTCGGATGCCTCGAGTCAAAAATTCAGACAAGACATCGACAATGTTACCGCCGGAACCGAATACACCATCGAGTATTGGTATTACGACAACGATCCGGCAGCCCGTACCCGTATTTGGTCCTATTGGATGGATGGAAGCGGTACCTATCTTGATGCCAATGCTGATGAGTTACGTCCAAGTACTTATAGCGAAGACAACGCATCCTGGCAGCATTATTTGGTAACCCTCACGGCCCCTGTCAATGCAGCACAATTTCGTTTTGAGGTTCGTACCTATAAGGAAAACAACAACACGGGTGGTCATGTTTATTTTGACGACTTTAACTTCTCCGGTCAAACATCAACCGACCCGGAACCAAGCAACTACCCGACCGATTTTGCTGCTTCCGCCAATGGGTTATCCATTGACTTGACCTGGACCGATGCTACCGGCGCTCAGCTTCCTTCGGGATACCTTATTTTAGGTGCAAAGGAAGGGTTTACAACTTCTGCTCCTCAGGACGGAACCCCCGTGGCTGACGACATGGACTGGAGTGATGGTACTGCCGCTGTTAATGTGAGCTACGGTGCTCAGGCCTATACTTTCTCGGGCCTCGATGTTTTTACCAGTTACACCTTTACCATCTATCCTTACACCAACGGTGGAGCCAACATCGACTATAAAACCGATGGAAGCGCTCCTACTGCCACGGCAACCACGCCTGATATTAATGTATTAAGCAGTGTTGACTTTGAAGATGGTACTTTTGGTGATTGGACTCCCCACAATGTTTCCGGCGATCAGGCCTGGGAAACCTATACCTACAGTGGTAACACGTTTGCAAAAATGTCGGGCTATAGCAGTGGAAGCCATGCCAACGAAGACTGGTTGGTATCGCCTGAACTTGACTTTACCGGTTTTGTAAGCGCTAATTTTACCTTTAATAATGCTTACAAATATGATGGTGACCCGTTGCTATTATTAGTATCTACTGATTACGACGGAAGCAGCAGTCCCGAAACTTTTACATGGGATGATATTTCGGGTAGCGCTGTATGGTCAGACGGAAACTACAACTGGGTATATTCCGATGTTGATTTAAGTGATTATTTAGGACAAAAAATTTATCTGGCCTTTAAATACACTTCCACGGATGCTGCCTCGTCTACCTGGGAAGTGGATAACCTGTTCGTGTTTGGCGTTAAGGCTACCGGTGTGGGCGAAAACAGCGCCCAAAGTGTAGCCGTCTATCCTAACCCGGCTTCAGGATTCTTTAATCTTAGCAGCAACCTTGAAGGACAGCTTTCATTGATGGATGTTTCAGGCAGAGTTGTTTTACATACCGACGTGGTGGCAGGCAATAATACCATCGACATTTCAAACTTAACAAATGGTATTTATATCGCCAATGTTTTGCTTAACGATGGTTCAAAAGCTACCGCTAAGGTTATGGTTAAATAAAAGCCTTATAGATAGAATTTAAAAAGAAGACTTCTCAACGAGAAGTCTTTTTTTTTTTACACAGAATTTTTAGGTGTGCAATATTGGAAAAACTGTTTTTTCAGAATGGCCAAAAGCTTTGTTATAAATTACTACATTTGTATGCTTTCATAATAACGTGAAAGTTGTTGCAGATACCAGCGGTTGCACCATCTGTGAAACAACAAACAAATCAACAGGAGAACCCCGATATGGCAATCAT
>JANTGU010000334.1 GCA_024762735.1 Bacteroidales bacterium
TAATATTGTGCTTTTTATGTTTTGTCATAATTTTTGCTTTTGTGAGCAAAAATTCCCCGCCCGAACGATGTTCAGTCGGGCGGGCGCCAAAACGACTTCCTTCTTGTTTTACCCCCGGGGTTGAAACCCCGGGCTATTAATATGCGACCCCTATGGGGTCAGATAATCATTTACCTGTGTGTCTGTTGACCATCATGTATGTTTTACTTAATAATACTTATACAGATACATTACACTGCTAGAGTGCTTTGTGTTGTTTGCTAATGTTAAATCGAATCACCGTTAATCCTCATCATTGCCCGAGTATTTGGGGGTTATGGTCAACACCGGCGTGGATGATTTCCGGATAACGGAGTAGGCGGAGGCACTCATAAAATATTTTACCAGCGGCTTCTCCGACTGGGTCATTATCATGATAAGGTCGATATCGTTGTTGTTGGCATATTTAATGACCTCGATTAAAAACATCTTTTTACCACCCCCTTCGGTGGAGATAAATTTAGAGGTGGTTTTAATGCCCTCGGCTTCTATTTGACGGGTAGTTTTCTCCATCAGGTCGAGTTGTCGCCTGCTGATTTGCTCTTTCTTTTTCCAAACAACCGAAATAACATGAACAGTGGCATCGAATACCTTGGCCAGCTTGATGGCATACGATACTTTTTGCTGAATCCGCTTGGCAAAGTCGAGCGGGAGCAAAATATTTTTTACAAACGAAAGGTTGCCTTCTCTGAAAGTGATAACAGGAATCGGCGAGAGCCTGATAATTTTACCGGCCACCGACCCCAACTTGGGTTTGCTAATGGCCTTTTCTTCCCGCTCACGTGTTCCCATGATAATGAAATCGGCACCATGTTCCAAGGATACTTTCAAAATCTCCTTGTACGCTTTACCCGTCTTTACTACAATATCAACATGAGCATCATCTTTTTTATCCGTCTTTTCAATCAGGTCAAGTAATTCGTTTTTAACCATTTGAATAACGTCATCTTTAACAATAACCTCTGCCAGCCTTTCGGAACGCTCGATTACATGAAGCACGATAATATTATACCGGTAATCGATGGTGTGGTTTAAAGCAAAAGTTAAAGCGGCGCGAGATTCAATATCGAAATTGAAAGGAATGAGTACAGTAGGCCTGATGCTGTTCATGGTTTTATTATTAATTGTATTTTTGCAAAATTATTCAAAAAATGAAACCATGAGAAAGATGAAAAACGCGGAATTGGTACTCAACTCAACTGGTGCGATTTATCACCTGAATTTATTTCCAGGTGATGTGGCAGAAACCATGTTTTTGGTTGGGGACCCGGGAAGGGCTAAGATTATTGCGGATCATTTCGACGAAATTGAGTTAAGCAAATCGAACCGTGAAATCAACACTTTTACAGGTTATTACAAGGGAAAGCGTCTTTCAGTTCTTTCAACAGGCATGGGCACCGACAATATTGAAATCGTGGTAAACGAATTGGATGCTCTTTTTAACATCGATTTTAAAACGAAAAGGCCCAAGGATACCATTACCTCGTTAAACCTGATTCGAATCGGAACTTCCGGGGCTTTGCAGGCTGATATCCCGGTTGATGAAAGTTATGTGGTTTCTGCCTACGCGCTCGGGCTCGACGGGTTGGCCTGGTTTTACGAAGATGGCCCTCACGTGATCGAGGAGTCGCTGACCAAAGAGTTTATCGATACCATGAAATGGGATACAGACCTCCCGAAACCTTATGCTATCAAGGGGTCGGAATACCTGATAAAAACACTATCCGGCGACTGGAGAAAAGGGATTACGCTTACTGCCCCCGGTTTTTACGCGCCCCAGGGACGAGAACTTCGCCTGAAAGTTAAAGATAATACCATCATCGACCGGGCCCGTCAGTTCGGCTTTGAAGGATATCAGGTTACCAATTTTGAGATGGAAACCTCCGCGCTCTACTCTCTTTCTGCCATGCTGGGTCATGAAGCCATGACGGTGTGCGACATCATTGCCAACAGG
Organism: Bacteroidales bacterium; assembly: GCA_024762735.1. Classification (GTDB taxonomy): domain Bacteria; phylum Bacteroidota; class Bacteroidia; order Bacteroidales; family F082; genus B16-G9. Next base: position 1,994 of record JANTGU010000334.1, read on the forward strand.
ATTAGTGACAACTTCAACCCCAATTACAAAACCAGTATGGCAAACCTGATTCAGCAGATGCTTGACAGGGTATTGGAGTTGTAATGCTTATCGACATAAGAAGCTGATGAAAAAAATACTGAAGTACCTCCTTTACCTGATCATCACGGGCGTGCTGGCCTTTGCCTTGTTTTTGGCTTGGATAACTTTGGTTGAATATACCCCAAAACCTGAAGAGGCGTTGGCAACAAACCTGCCACAAAGCACGCCGTTAGATAAGGACACTTTCAGTTTGATGACCTGGAATATTGGTTATGCCGGACTGGGATCCGAGATGGACTTTTTTTACGATGACGGAACCCGAACACGTTCTACCCGTGAAGCCGTCCGGGAGCACGTAAACAACATCAATAAGTTTGTACAAAGTAACGACTCCATCGATTTCTGGCTTGTTCAGGAAATTGACATCGATTCGAAACGCAGCTGGGGTATCAACGAAGTGGAAAAGATGTCATCGTTGCTCGATGATCATTATCAGGTTGTTTTTGCTAAAAACTATGATGTCCCGTTCGTGCCTGTTCCTTTTACCGATCCAATGGGTCATGCTAAATCAGGCATTTTATCGGCTTCAAAATACCCGTTTTCCCAAGCTACACGTTATGCTTACCCGCTAATTGCTCCCTGGCCACAACGACTGTTTTTGCTACATCGCTGTTTCACTTTGCTGCGTTTCGCAACGGTAAAAGGCCACGATTTGGTGGTTATAAACACCCATAACACAGCCTATATATACGACAGCACCCTGCGCATGAAAGAGCTGAACATTTTACGTGATAAAATGATGGAAGAGTATGGTAAAGGAAATTATGTTATTGTCGGGGGCGATTGGAATCAGAATCCTCCAAACTTTAAACCTGCCGGCGATTTTAACGGACAATATTTTGTTAAGGCCCCGTTGCAACTGGCCTCCAATGCTTTTCCCAAAAATTGGAAAATAGCCTACGATGATAAGGCCCCCACGAACCGGCAAAATGACAAACCATTCGTGAAAGGAGAAAACGGGACTACCGTGATCGACTTTTTTATATTATCACCCAACATCGAGCTGCTACAGATTAAAAATATTGATCTTAATTTCCGCGACAGCGACCACAACCCCGTGTTTGCTAAAGTGAAACTCAACTAAACCCGGATCCAATAAGCTGTTTATAGATGCCTGTTACCTTCTTTAATAGGGT
>JANTGU010000335.1 GCA_024762735.1 Bacteroidales bacterium
GATGGCAACGGCCACTACCGCATGGGCACCTTCGACTATATGATTGACTCTGCTTTTTTGGCTGCCACCACCGGCGTGTGTCCCATTTCGGTTTATAAAACTTTTTATTTTGATTCGCTGCCGACAAATGTTCAAAATATTTCGATTGAAAAAACAGGGCTATCCGCAGCCGGAAATCAAACCTTTAAAGCCACTTTTGACAATATTACCATGTCGGGCACTTATGCCGATAAAGACACCATCAACTTCTCGGCTGAATTTGATTATGAGCTTTTCAAAGGTTCTTCATCGCCCTATTCCGGCAATAACGACTACTTTCTGTTTTCAGGTAACATACATGGGACTACCCCGTCAGGTTATACCTACAATGTGGTTATTAGTCCCGATTCAAGCCGCTACAAAATCGACTACCAATGTTGGTACACCATCGAGGGAAAGAGCACGGTAACGTTGAGCGGGGGCACGATTCCTGCCGGTAATATTTTACTGGATTATATTTCAGAAGATGGCTGTGCCAATTTTTACGAGGCTACGTTTCCCGAAGTTTTTTCCACCAAAAGTCGCATCGAGTAACCGTTACTCCTCCATCAGCCGTTTTTCACCTTCCAGTTTTCGTATTCCGGTAACATCCTGACTTACCTCGAGGGTGCCGCGGTAAATGCCCTTTTCGTCATAAATGGCAAAATATTGAATCAAAATAAATTTCTCACCCATCTGAATCCAGAAACTCTCTTTGCTTTTGGTTCCCGCTTTAAAAGCATCCAGCAGTTCCTTTACAATATGAACGCTTGAAGGTGGGTGACAATTTTCGACAAGCCGTCCAATGATGGCTTTTGACCTGGGAAATATCCGGTGACCGGGTATGGAAAAGTAACGTACCTCGTCGTTTTCATCCACGTAGGTCATATCCACCGGGAGGTGGTTTAACATCATTATAGCCTGCTCCAAGGTTAACACGCCCGTGCCCATATCCAGTAAAGCATCATGGTTTGAAATAGCAGCAACATGGGTTACTTCAGGGTTTTCATGCCCGGTTCCGGTCGCAATGGTAACCGGTTTGGGGGTATCAATAAAGGCAAAACCCTCCTTCATCGACTGCTTCATCATTTCATCCCAGGCAGCATCCGGAATCAACGAAAAGATTACCGGAAACAAAATATACTCCTCGCGAAAGCGGATGGCATACATCACGAAAAAGAGGTCGCCCAACAAGCGGTTTAACCTTTTAAGGTCGGTATCCTCTTTAGCAATAATATCGATAATCTCCTTTTCGTACCTTCTAATGTCATCGTGGTACGACCACATCAGCGGAAGGCAGCCATACTCCTTCATATACTTTTCGATATAAGGAAAAAGGATGTTCTCCTTTTTAACATAATGCACTTCAAACTGCTGCAACTCGAAAATCCGGTCGCTGATTTCATCTAAAATTTCTTGTCTGGCTTCATCGTCAATATCCTTTTGATTAAAGGCTTTGATGAGCGGCCTGATTTCTATCAACCGGTGGTTGAGTTCGTTGTTTTCGTTTGCCAGGCTTTGTAAAAAGGGAATGTCATCATAGTTAGGAATTTCAGCCGAAACCAATCCTTTGTATAGCATATTCAACGCCTTATTCACCGCAGATTTAACCTCCTCGATATCAATCTCCATTTTCATCAGCCTGTCCGTTACCATCACCACATCCCACGGCTGAACCCTTTCGATGGCTTCGGCATAACGCTCGATGAGGAGGCTTCCTTTTTCTTTATGGATGAGGCCTGTAACAAAGGCCAACAGGTCGTTAACACGATTTTCAGTATTGTTGATGAATTCGGACATGATCATTTCTATTTGTGCCCAAAAATACGCTTTTTACTCGTTGCACTAAAACCTTAAAGAGACGTTTAGTCTGTGTCGTTATTAAGTCGTTGGATTTTTTGTTTCAATTTCTTTTACGTGTGTGTTGGCCGGGTTTGCTTCGGGGCTCGTGCCTCGCCCCTCGCAAAATAGTTTCTCCATATTGTAAATTGGTCGTCTTACTATCAAAGCCAAACTAAAAAACAAAGCGCCTAATTTGCGAGGGGCGCAAGCCCCGAAGCAATCCCAAACTTATTACCTTTGCCTTTCCAACAAAATATAATGGAACGCTATGGAAGCGAACAAAAAACAGAACAAATTCGACAAAAGCTACATGGAGATGGCCTTCGTTTGGGCCAACAACTCCTATTGTGAGCGCCGCAAGGTGGGAGCACTGATCGTGAAAGACAGAATGATTATTTCGGATGGATACAACGGTACCCCTTCCGGTTTTGAAAATGTTTGCGAGGAGGATAATAATGTTACCAAGCCTTATGTGCTTCACGCCGAAGCCAATGCCATCACCAAAGTAGCTAAATCGAACAACAGCAGTGAAGGTGCCACCCTGTATGTTACCGACTCACCCTGCATGGAGTGCTCTAAATTGATTATTCAATCGGGCATCAAAAGAGTGGTTTACGCTCGTGAGTACCGCATTACCGACGGACTTGATCTGCTAAAAAGAGCGGGGATTGAACTGGTAAGGCTAAGCACAAAAGACTAATATCCCGGTTACTAATAAAACTTTCGGTTTAAAAAAACACACTTAAATTTGTTTCGAGTAATAAAAATTAGCTACCTTTGTATCCAAATGAATACAGATGTATTTTATTGAGAAAACTCCGGAGTTTGACAAATGGTTAAGAAAATTAAAAGACCTGAGAGCTAAAGCAAAAATTCTTTTCCGAATTCAAAAAATTGAGAGCTCAGGACATTTTGGAGATTGCAAACCTGTTGGCGATGGAATTCGGGAATTAAAAATTAACTACGCGAAAGGGTATCGGGTTTATTATGTAGAAAAAGATTTCAAAATAATTATTTTACTGATTGGAGGAGACAAAACTACTCAACAAAGAGATTTAGAAAAAGCAAAAAAGATTTTGAAAAAGGTAAACCAGCAATAACATGAAAAGTACAAAATTTGAAATAGCAGACTATTTAGACAGTAAAGAAATGATTGCAGAGTATCTAAACACCGTTTTAGAAGAAGGAGATAATACTGATATCATTACTGCAATCGGTCACGTGGCAAAATCAATTGGGATGACAAAAATTGCAGAAGAAACAGGACTTAGCAGGCCAAGCCTATACAAAGCCTTGTCAGAAGGATCAAAGCCACAATTTG
>JANTGU010000336.1 GCA_024762735.1 Bacteroidales bacterium
TGAATACGACACAGCGGCTGCTTTCGCGGTGACCATTGCAGCCAAAATGATTGCCGGCGAAACAGCACCCGAAATCATCTTTAAAAAAGGCCCGGTTCAAAAACCAAAAACCGTACTTATCTATAATCAGTTCCGAAACATTAACCACAGCCTGATGCTGCTGACTCATGGATAAATCAAAGTTTCATTTAATTACTTACAACTGGCTGTTTGTGTTGTTTGTATTTCTGTTTCTTCATTTTTGGCAAGGCATTTCAGTGGGGTATATTATCATGCTGGTGGCAGCTTATCTGCTGATACTGGCTGCCGGTTCGATGTTTTTCAGATGGAACTTTTATCTTAATGCCATTCATCACGGGAGCCGGAGGATTAAACAGGTTGCTCTTACTTTTGATGACGGGCCGTCCGATAAAACTGAAGCCATTTTAAACATTTTACAAAAAGAAGAAGCACCTGCTACTTTCTTTATAAAAGGAGAAAATAGTACGAGCCTTCGTAAAATAGTTAGAAGAGTTTACGATGAAGGTCATTTGCTGGGCAACCATTCGTTTAGCCACAATGTACGATTTACCTTTCAAAGCAAAAAAAAGGTAATAAAAGATTTGGAAAGTGCGGCCAAAGCTATTGAACGAATTACCGGAAAAAAATCACGCTTTTTCAGACCTCCTTACGGGGTAACCAATCCAGAAATCGCAAAGGCTGTCAGTGAGTTAGGATTTACGGTTGTCGGTTGGTCAGTCCGATCGTTTGATACCAAATACAAGAGCCCGGAAAAACTGTTGTCGAGGCTTAAGCAAAAAACCAAAGCCGGCGACATTGTTTTGCTGCACGACTATCCTGATGTGACGCTGAAAATTCTTCCTGACTATATTCAATGGTTAAAGCAAAATGATTTTCAAATTGTATCTTTGAAAAAACTTATCAATAAAAAAGCGTATGCGTAACTTTTTGTTAGCCCTTATTCTGTGTAGCCCGTGGTTGCTTTGGTCGCAACATGCGGAAGTGTTGCAACAAATTAAGCAGCAATCACGACAAATCAAGACCATTGAAGCCGATTTCGTGCAAACCAAAAACATCTCGTTTATTGACGAACAACTTATCTCCGAGGGCAAATTTTGGTTTAGCCGTCCTGACAGGATGCGCTGGGAATATCAAAAACCATTTTTTTACTCCATCATTATCAATGGCGATAACATCACGGTAATCGACGATAAAAAGCAGAGTAATTACGATGCCGCTTCCAACGCCATGTTTGGCCAGATAAAGCTGGTAATTATGAACATGGTCAATGGCAAAATGTTTGACGACCCGAACTACCACGCCACCTTATCAGAAAACGATGCTTATTTCGTGGTTAATTTTGAAACCGTTAATAAATCCATGAAAGAATACATTTCGTCCATCGACCTCTATTTTACAAAAGATGCCTATTTGATGGAAAAAATCAGGATGAACGAAGCCTCGGGTGATAATACGGTGATAACATTTAAAAATCAAAAACTCAATCAACCTGTTTCGAATGAAGTTTTCAACCCTTAAATACTACCTGCTATTTTTGCTTGCAGTCATGGCTTTGTCGGCTTCGGCACAAAAAGTGGTGATGAAGTACGATGCCGACATGCTGGTGCAGGGCAAATCGATGTCGGGAATCCTTGTCCACTCGGTTACCGACAGCAGCAACCGGTTTATCTTCGTGAGCAAGTTGGGGCTAAAGTTTTTTGACGTGGAGGTTGGCAAAACCACCTTCAGCTATTCCATTCACTATTTCAGCCCCGCTTTTAAAAACGAAAAGCGGGTGATAGGCGTAGCCAAAGAGTTGTTCGTGTTGGGGTTTGATAAGGGCAAAACCAAAGAAAAGGGCAACAAGGTTAGATGGACAACCTCCAAACAAGGCCCCTGCAAATCAGCATTCGGCTTGTTTGGCAAGCGGGTTAAGGTTTGTTACCTGGATGCGCACACAACCATTCAATGCAAATTTTACCCCGTGCGTTTTGATTTGAGGGTGTTGGATTAGATTAAACAATCCTGACAGGTCAGCGAGAATTAGTATGTCCTCCGGGCTAAACCCCGGAGGAGTGAAGATACATTTACTATTATCCTCTCTCCCTCCATCCCGTATAGCTATCGGGATAGCCGGGGGATAAAACGCTTTGCGTAAACTTAACAACAATCAAAGTTACCAAATTGGTAAATTTAGCATATCTTTGCAAAAAAGGTATCCAAATGAGAGTTATCGCAAAAAAGATACTGAGAGAATTTTGGGAAAAGCATAATGATGCAGAACAACCATTGAAAACATGGTATAAGGAGGCTTCAAAATCAACCTGGCTCAATCCTTCAGAAATTAAATCTGAATATCCAAAAGCCAGTATATTAAAAGCCGGGAGAGTGGTTTTTAATATTTGTGGTAACAAATACAGGTTGGTAGTTGATGTTAATTATGAACGACACTGGTTGTTTATCAGATTTATTGGCACGCATAGTAAATATGACAACATTGACGCAAATAAAATATAAGAATCATGAATATTAAAATAATAAAAACAGAAGAAGAATATGCTAACGCTTTAAAACGGCTTGATGAAATTTTTCATGCCCCGGCAGATTCTCCCGAAGGCGATGAAGCTGAATTATTAGCTTTGTTAATTGAAAAGTATGAGGATGAAAACTTTCCTATTGAAGCACCGGATCCAATAGAAGCCATTAAGTTTAGAATGGAACAAATGGATATGACAAATAAAGAACTGGCAAATATTATTGGGTATAAAAGTCGTGTTTCAGAGATATTTAATCGAAAAAGAAAATTGACTTTAAAGATGATAAAAAACCTTCATGAGAAAATGAACATCCCTTATGAATCGTTATTGTCAGAATATTAGCCAAACAACCCAAATACATAGTTAATGTAATGCTCATCAAAAATTTCTATACTATCCAGCACCTTTCAACTGTTGACAACAAGGTTGAGGCCGTTGTTTTGCTCAACCCAACTCATGATGTTTACCAAGGCCATTTTCCCGGACAGCCGGTAGTGCCGGGCGTCATTCAAATACAGATGTTACGTGAGATCGCGGAAGCGGCCCTCGGCCAAAAGCTGGCCATTTCAGAAGTTTCCTCCGCCAAATACCTTAACATGATTGTGCCGGATAGTAACCCACTGACTATA
>JANTGU010000337.1 GCA_024762735.1 Bacteroidales bacterium
GTAGTTGTAACCCTGGCAGACTCATGTCTTCAGGTCAAGACGAGTAGCAATTTGACAATATCTCTTTGTACGGTTATTAATGGGGCGTTGTTTTTTTACGGGAGGGTGGGGCATGTTGAAAAATAGAAAAAAGATGATTTAAACGCCGTCAACCGGAATGAACAATTTCCGGTGGCGGCGTTTTTTGTTGTATATTATCCTTTTTCAAGCATGGCATACTAGACAACATAGTTGAGTTTTTATGGCTGGTTTCAAGGGGTTTCACTGAAATAAAAGGTGACGGCTTGTAGAGAGGCTTGTCATGCCTTTGTTGGATAATAACTGTTATGTGGCAAAAGAAGAAAACCAAATAGGAACTATTATGGGCAAGAAAACCAATGAAAACCTTATGTTGACAGAGCATATCTTGGAAATTCGACATGGTGCCTCAGGCAGCTTTCTCGATGTACGAGGATATGTAGCTGACTACGTAAGAGAAAATGGCTTATTTCCCCACTGGAAAATTGACACCAACGTCGTAAATTTCCGTGATATGCAAGACCATATAAAAAAGGACGGTGCCTTTGCAGGATATAAAAGTGCCGGTTACCTCGCATACAACCCAGAAACAAGAAATTACTTCTCAGACAAAGCAGGATCTTTCTGGAAAAAACTGCTAGATAACAAACATTATAAAATTCCTCAAATTACACGTTTCGGGGCAAGAACGAAGGTTTTTATCCCAAGCACTAAAAAGTTTGAAGAAATCAACGAGTTAGTTTTCAAAACGTTTTTCACACAAAGTGCCAGCGACCTAATTGGCGGTAAAGAAAAAGACGTTCAATTTATTATTGAAATTCAAGAGGGTGACTTTGCAGTAAAAATATGCGGTGGTCCTATGCATGCGGGCGAGGCAGCACAGCATTTAAGTTTTGAATCTGAAGAATTCAACAGCTGTGGTTTTTTCCTCGACTTGGATTTCTATCAAACCAATAAATTAAATCACGCACAGGTTCAAAAATTACTTCGTGAAGCCATGAATTTAACCTGGGAGAAAATTGAGAATATTGCCAATAAGTTAGGAATTTAACTATGGCAATAAAAAGACTAACCATAGAGCTTGACGATGTGCCGGAAAGTCAAGGACCAACTAATGTTCCGGTTTCACTAGCTGGTGGCTCCAAACAAACTTCTAAAGAAACTCAAGGCAGAACTGAAGTAACAGAGTATTCATCAGAGGTTGAAGCGGAAGCGCAAGGCCAACTATCTGCCCCATCTTCCCATCCTGTGTTTGGGCGAACGGTTTCTGACTTAGTTGCGGAATTCATAAATAACCCAAGGGCAATGGCAACACTTTTAACGTTTATTCCTTTTGTCGTGTTTGTAACAAAAATAGATTCAATTGAGTCATTAAAGTTTCCAATAATTGTGGGTTTAATTTTGAATACTGTTTGGTTTGGTGTCGCCATGGTCACGAGAATTTTCAACTTTTTTGGTAGCTTGACCGGCTCAAAATAAAGAAGCCACATAACAACATAATTAACGCGGACGGGAGATACGTCTGCTTTTTAATACGAATAATTCGGTGATTCACGCAAATTAGCGTCGCCGTCGGTTATCAAAACGTTAGAGCAATAAACATAAAGATCGGAGAAAAAATTGAAGTTAAAGAAAGCCATTGAAGACATGGGCGCTAATTACGCAATAGCAATTGCAAAAGAGATAGCAGAAAATGAAGGTATCTCTTGGGATGATGGTGCCAGATTTGTTTTCTCCGTTATTGCAAATGATCTTGAAAGAACTCCCGGCAATATTGGCGGTAAAAATGATACCGAACGAGATGTAATAAAAAAGTGGCTTCTTAAATATCAAGGAGGCTTTGATGGCAGGGCATCCAAACGAGTATCAAACCCTCCTGGAACGGTTGCTGACCCAATAATTGAAAAAATTATCGGTTCGCGTTTAAATGATTTAACCGCCAACGATTTAAAAAAAATAACATTTGCCCATCGGTTAGGGATGTCTGCGGAAAATATTCTTGGGCTTATTCTGGAGGAGTATTTATCAGAAAGCTTAAAAGACAAAGGATGGCATTGTGCATGGGGTGAAACAGTAAAATCAGTTGACTTCGTCAATGAAGATGGAAGTTTGCTTCAAATAAAAAACAGAAGTAATTCCGAAAACAGCTCAAGCAGTGCAGTGCGTGATGGTACTGAAATTCAAAAGTGGTACAGAGTTAAAGCTGACAGGATCGAATATATGTGGTCACAACTTAATGATATTTGTGGCACAGACACTTTATCTGAAGACGGTTTTGTTGCTTTTGTTAAAAGCACAATAAGTTCAAACCCAGAATGCCTTGCTGTAGAAGATGATAACCCATGGAAGTAATCTCTACTAAATCAGCCAAACTGAATTTCTTGCTGCATTATATGTGGCTGGGTGGTCTTTTTGTAGGCTTCCAGAAATTGCTCTTCCCACTCGTAATTACTGGTATTTTTATATCGTGAGTAGCGAAACCCAATAAATTGTTCGATTTTCTCGTTATTTAGTAGGGAAACTATCAATTTCCCAACAGCAAAACCTAAGCTAGATGGTACAGCATTACCAACTTGCTTATATTGCTGAATAAGGGGGCCAGCCAATTCCCAATTGTCTGGAAATTCTTGAATACGTTTATATTCCTGAATAGACAGGGGTCTGTTTTCTTCTGGATGGGCCAAATCGGTAGCTGGCATTGTTGGGTGAGTAACAACTGTGGGTGAGGGTTTGTTCCAGTCTAGTCTCCTTAAAAATCCTGTTTTCCCTCCACCAGCATAAAAAGATTTACCCAATGCTTCTTTTTGTACTTCTTCCGGCAAATTTCTCCAGTTTTCACCTGACTTTAACATCCTGTAGTACTTCAAACGTTTCTCTGGAAAATTTAAGTGTTGATGCTCCTCTAAGCCTTTTACGGCTTGTTTAAATGTTTTCCATTTTGGTAAGCCGTATTCTTTTTTCTCAGAGTGGGTAGGTGACAAATATGGAGGAGTTTTACCGTCTCTTGCACAAACAATTATTACCCGCTCTCTTATTTGTGGAGAGCCAAAATTGGCAGAGTTATATAGATTGAAGGTGTAAGAATAACCTGATTTTTTTAACTTTGATAAAATGAAATTCAAGGCTCCGCCTTTCATTTCATCAG
>JANTGU010000338.1 GCA_024762735.1 Bacteroidales bacterium
AAAAAAAAAAAAGACAAAGACGCATAGCGGCTTAAAGGCTTTTATTGTGTTTCCCCCAAAAAGGATCAATGCAATTAATCCTCTCACCCCGACCAATAAAAAAGCTTTACATTTATTTGTAAATCTTTTTTTGTTTCTTTGCGCAGGCAACGCGAATCCTCTTTTCCTTGTCAGAGAGGTAATAATCAAATAAAATTCTAATTAACAGATTTAGTATGAAGAACTTTAAACTTTTGTTATACGCATCATTACTGGTGGTATTTGCTTTTAGTATCAACTCGGCCATTAGTGACAGCAAAAAATTAACCGAGCGTGAAAAACGCGCCAAAGTCAACCGTAAAATTGACAATATTAACCAATGGGTTCAATGGGCAGAGAAAGGATATATTCCATTTAACTCGTACAACAGAGCCGCCCCGGCAACCTTTACAGGAAGTAAAATACAAGCCTTTAGTGTTACTACCGAAGACTCGCCTGATGTGCCGGTAACCACCGAAAATTCAACGCAAAGCGAAAATTCAATCTTCGTGGATCCCATCAACGAAAAAAACGTTTTAAATTCCAACAACTCAACACCAAATCCCGCTACCGGTGTTTATGGTGCTAATGATCTTTTCACGCTTGACGGCGGTGAATCGTGGGATGGTGAAGTGCAAGGTGCCGGCGAAGGAAATTCAGGCGACCCGACCACCGCCATTGGAAGAAACGGACGTTGGTTTGTAAATTATATTGATGGTGGCGGCAATTACGGGGGGATGGGAATTTCCTATTCCGATGATCAGGGTAACAGTTGGACTCCCGTGAACATCGCTCCAAACCCGGGTCAGTTGGCCGACAAAAACCACATGTGGATTGATAACAGCCCCTCCAGTCCTTACGAAGGAAACATATACGTTGCCTGGACAGACTTTGGTGGTTCAAACAACCAACACGTGGTTGTTTCTTCCTCTTCCGACAACGGCGAAACCTGGACCCCATTAAAAGAAATCAGCAGCGGTGCCAGCAGCGCGTTCAGTCATGGTGTTAACCTTACCACGGGCCCCAACGGCGAAGTGTATGCCGTATGGGCTATTTACAATGGGTCGGGGCTTACCGAAAGCGCTATTGGTATTGCCAAATCGCTGGATGGCGGCCAAACCTGGACAGCTTCTATTGCCATCGACAATATTTACGGTATCCGCGATTACGGAACTTCTAAAAACATGCGTGTTAACTCTTTTCCGGTTGTTGATTGCGACATCAGTGATGGCGAAAATCGTGGTAACCTTTACATTACCTGGGGGAACAGGGGTGTTCCCGGCGTTAATTCGGGAAATGATATCGATGTGTATGTGATTGCATCGAGTGACCAGGGTGCTACCTGGAACACACCCGTGAGGGTGAATCAGGATGATCCGGGTATGGGTCACGAGCATTTTTCACCATGGATTGCCTGCGATCCTTCCAATGGTGTTATCAGCGTTATCTTTTATGATGACAGAAATGTGGGGAGCAATAAATTAGAAACCTACTGCGCCAACTCCGAAGACGGAGGACAAACCTGGGAAGATTTTAAAGTAAGTGATGTTTCGTTTACACCATCACCCATTCCGGGGCTTGCTAACTCTTATTTTGGCGATTACATTGGCATTACCGCCAACAACGGGGTAGTTTATCCTGCCTGGACCGATAACCGCACCGGTACAGCCATGACCTATGTTTCTCCCTACGAAACCAATACGCTTAGCAAACCTTACAACCTCACGGCAACAGTAACTTTTGAAACAGGTGCCTGCGACTTGATCTGGCAATATGATACTGCCGCAAGTTTTCAGTATTTTAACGTCTATCGTGACGGCAACCTCATGGGAACTACTACTGATACAACATACAATGATATGCTTCCCGAATACAACTATTATCAATACAAAATTACCGCTTTCTATGGTGCAGACTTAGGGGAGTCGAGTGCCGTTAAGGTAAATACCCAATGGGGTGATGCGCATATTGCCACCGCTACCGATGCTGTTTATCAGAAAATCCTGATTGACTCAACCGAAAACCAAACACTTTGGCTGCATAACACCGGACAGCTCCCATTAAATGTTAATATCCATCCCGTTTACGAGCAAGCTGCCAGCGCTTCCGACTATTGCGATGCATCGGGTGGGGGCGACGAATATATTAGCCGTGTGCGTTTAGGCGATTATATTAACGAATCGGGCGAAGACGGTTATGCCGATTACACCGATCTGGATTGGAAAATGAGTTTAAACGATGCCCTGCAACTTTACGTTACCAATGGAAACGGGTATAATGATGATCAATGTGGTGTTTGGATTGACTGGGACGGAAACGGTATTTTTGATGACGAGCCGGTTACCGTGTATAACAACCCGGGGGCTGGCCCTTATATGGCTGTTATTATGCCTCCTGCCAATGCTAAAGTAGGAAATATCAGGATGAGAATACGCATTAGGTGGACAGGCCTTTTGGAGCCTTGTGGTACTACCGATTATGGAGAAGTGGAAGATTACTCTATCAACATTGCCTGGTTGGATAACACGCCGAAAATAGACACCATTGCTCCCGGCGACTCGGCACAAATCGATCTCAGTTTTATGGCATCAGGAACTAACCCCGGAAGCTATTTGGCTGATTTAAATATTGTTTCCAACGACCCTGATATTGCTGAAAAAAACATCCCTGTTACTATGGATGTATATCAATTCTTTGCTGATGCAACCGCCTCTGCAGAGGGAGTTTGTCCTGAAGAAACCGATTCGGTTAATCTGATGGTGAATCCCGTGGGAACCTTCGATGCTTTATCTTACCAATGGTATACAGCCGATGGAACGCTGGATAATTCGACTGCTTCTGTCATGGTGTTACCCGATGCTTCAACATGGTATTGGGTTACCACCAGCGATACACTGGGAAATTCGTACACCGATTCTATTTTAGTTGAAGTATATGATGCCCCCATGGTGAACCTTGGATCCGATAGCACCCTTTGTTGGGCAGGTGGTGAAGAGCTGATGCTGGATGCCGGCAACCCCGGTTCGTCATTTTTATGGTCAACCGGCGACACGTCTCAAAGCATTACTGTTCAGGAAGCTGCCGGTTCGGGAAACAAAACCTATTGGGCCATGGTTACCAACGAACAGGGTTGTGTAAGCACCG
>JANTGU010000339.1 GCA_024762735.1 Bacteroidales bacterium
TGATAAACCACATTTTTGATTTTATCGGCCTCGTTCACCAGGGTGCCCCGCGGCAGCATGGTTAGTTTATTATCCTTATCGAGCACCCCTCCCCTGAAAACAACCGAGGAGATGTGCCCCTCCCCTGTGGCTCTGAAGCTAATAATCACGCGCTTTTGCCCTTCCTGCAAACCCGTTTGATCGGGATCTTCCACCATCGAGGGATTAAAAAAAGCAGCACTCTCGATAGAATACTCACTGGTAAAATAGGCGCCTATCAATAGTTTTTTAATGTCGGACACCTCGGTGAGACCATCTATCCTTCCTCGCATAATATCGCAAACCCGCTCGTAGTGGCGTGTGTAAACCGACGAAATATTACGGTGTCGCGACGAAAACTCGCGCAAGGTTTGGTTTAATACCAGACTGGCCATTTTTTCAGGCATCGCGATTAGTTTATCTACGATGGAAATAACTCTTGACTCGGGACCCGGAAAGAAAAAGCGGGCAATAATGCGTGCAGAATCCGGATTAAAATAAATGTTGCTTCTTTTGACAGTTGTACTCATAGGGCTTACTATTTAAGGGTATTGCTCGTAAAAATACACATTTCCCGCCAATTCCACAACTATATCCCAATTTCAGCAAGACAATTAATTTATTTTTATTTAGAATTAATACAGATTACCACAAAGAAATTGTATTTTTGCGCACGAAATTAGGAAAAAGAAATTTACATGAGCAAGAATAGAAAATACACTTTGGATAATACGGACAAAGCAACGTTAAGTAATTGGTACTCGTTACTTACGTTGGGTCGTCAGCTTGATGAAAAAGCACCGAACTACTTAAAGCAGGCTTTGGGCTGGTCGTATCACGCTCCTTACGCGGGGCACGACGGGATACAGCTGGCCATTGGCCAACAATTTAACAGGGAAAAAGATTTTTTGTTTCCCTACTACCGCGATATGTTGACCGCCATCTCGGCAGGCATGACAGCCGAAGAGATTATTTTAAACGGCATCTCAAAAGCCGATGACCCTTCCAGCGGAGGCCGGCACATGTCGAACCACTTTGCCAAACCGGAGTGGCACATTCAAAATGTATCGTCGGCAACCGGAAACCACACACTGCACGCGGTAGGAACAGCCCGCTCGATTAAAGTGTACCAAGGTGGAGGAGTTGCCATCAGCTCACAAGGCGAATCGTCCACTTCGGAAGGGTACGTGTTTGAAGCCATCAACGGCGCGTCCAAAGAAAAGCTTCCGGTTATTTTTGTTTTTCAGGATAACCAGTATGGCATCTCGGTTCCTCAAAAAGATCAATCTGCCAACCGCCGGGCAGCCGAAAATTTCAGGGGTATAAAAAACCTGAAAATCATGTACTGTGACGGAAAAAATATTTTCAACTCCATGAACACCATGTACGAGGCCAAAAAACACGCCTTGGAGAACAGCGAGCCCGTTATCGTGCATGCCAACTGTTTACGAATCCACTCCCACTCCAACTCTGACCGTCACGAACTTTACCGCGACGAGAATGAGCGACACTGTGTAACACTGAGTGACCCCATAACAAGGTTTAGGATTCAATTACTCCACTCCGGGAAATTTACTGAAGAGGAGCTCGATGAGCTTGACAAGCAAGCCAAGAAAGTCATCTCGGCAGCCCACAAAAAGGCGTTAAAAGCCGCCAACCCAGACCCGAAATCAATTCACGATTTTGTGATTCCCGAACCTTACAAAGCAGAAAAATATCCGGAAGGGCTGCACGACGGAACCAAAGGCGAAAAGTTAAAACTCATCCAGGCGCTAAACCAAACATTAAAAGCCGAGTTCAGGCACAACCCCGACACCTTTTTATATGGTCAGGATATGGCCAACAAGGACAAGGGTGGTATTTTTAATGTTTCCAAGGGGATGCAACAGGAGTTTGGAAAAACCCGTGTTTTTAACGCTCCTATCGCCGAAGACTTTATTTTAGGTACTGCCAACGGCATGACCCGTTACAACGACAACATCAGGGTAATTGTGGAAGGCGCCGAGTTTGCCGATTACTTTTGGCCGGCCATGGAGCAGCTGGTTGACAGCTCGCACGACTATTGGCGCAGCAACGGCAAATTTTCACCCAACGTGACCATACGGCTGGCCTCAGGAGGCTATATTGGTGGCGGCTTATATCACTCGCAAACCATCGAATCGGTATTGACCAGTTTCCCCGGCATCAGGGTGGTCTATCCCACCTATGCTGACGATGCGGCTGGATTGCTTCGCACAGCCATCCGCTCCAAAGGGTTAACCCTTTACCTGGAGCCCAAAGCTATTTATAATGATCCGGCAGGAGAAGCCATTGTTCCCGATGATTTTGAAGTACCCTTCGGCAAGGCACGTATTCGCCGCGAGGGTTCCGACATGTCGATCATCACCTACGGCAATACCCTGCCCATGAGCATTGCTGCTGCTGACGAGATTGAAAAAGAGACCGGAAAGTCTATCGAAGTGCTCGACCTTCGATCATTGCTGCCGTTAGATGAAGAAGCCATTTTAAAAACGGTTGCCAAAACCAATCGGGTTATGGTCATTCACGAAGACAAAGTCTTTAGTGGCTTTGGGGGTGAAGTGGCTGCACTCATCACCGAAAAGGCCTTTGAAAACCTTGATGCCCCGGTTAAACGTCTGGGAGCTACCTTTACACCCATTGGCTTTAACCGTATTTTAGAAAATGCCATTTTACCCAATACGGAAAAAATTGTTGGAGCTGCCAAAGAGTTACTGGCTTATTAACGGTTTTTTCCTGAGTTTTAATTACTATGTGTATGTGTTTATGAGGCTGCTCAAAAAAGTTTTGAGCAGCCTTTTTAGCTTATTAGCTTGGATAATTCACAAATTTGCTGGAACACTCATTTTTGCAGACTGTCTATTAGTAGTATTTGTCATGCTGAGCGTAGTCGAAGCATGTATTACTACTCATCACACTTCGACTACGCTCAGCGTGACAACTTCGATTGTCTGTCTGTTTGTTCAAGCAGGTGATCAAAGGATGACACAAAGAATAACTTTTTAGACAGCCGCATAAATGTTGTAGGGCCATTCGGCTTTAGCCGTTAATTTTTTGTGATTAATGGCTAAAGCCTTTGGAATTTTGATTTTTGGAGTCCCCGCCCTGAAGGACGGGGCAAAAA
>JANTGU010000340.1 GCA_024762735.1 Bacteroidales bacterium
CACCTATCCATCATGTTTACAACATGGATTAGCCCGGTTTTGTTTTTAGCCGGTTTTTCGTTGATGCTGTAAACAATAAATTTCCCCGTGGGCGACCATTGATAATATCCCGTGTTTTTAAGGTTGTCGAGCAAAACGGTTTTTTGCATGTTTTTCAAGTCAAGCATAAACAGTTTGTTAACACCGCCGGCTTTGGCTTTAAACGAAACCGCTTCCCGGCCGGGTACCCATCGTACGTTATTGATGTTGGCGAATTCCGAAGAATAGATTAATCTGTTATCCTCCCGGTTTCTTATTTCAAACCAGGACTCGGTTTTGCCCTCGGGAGGAAATACCTTAGAATAACGCAGCATGATGAGTTTTCCGTCAAATGAAATCGAAGTGCCTTGTAAATGTTTCCCGTTCATCAAGTGGTCGATGTCCATAAAGTACGAAGGGTGCGTGGTCACCTTCACTGCATGGGCAGGAATCTCTTTGTCGAAACTCAACGAGGCCAGCAGTTTCCAAACTCCCTTTTTGTCGTTTTTGTAGAGGGTTTTTATTAGTATAAGGTGTGTGCCTCTTTCAAGGGTGAGTTTGGCGTGCTTGGTATCGGCCTTTTTCTTTTCATCGGTCAGGCTGTATTTGCTGGCTTTTTTTTCTCCATCTACATAAAGTTCGAAACACTGTCTGGTTTCGGTTTTGATGTTGAGTTTGATAAAACGATCCGCAGTTACGTAGGTTGCCAACCAGGCTTTACTATAATCCGATCCTTTTACAGGCTTAATATTTACGTAGTTGCTTTTGCTTAATCGGGCTGACTTCCATTGGTCAATGTGGCTTTTGCTAATTAAAAAAGTATCTCCAACCAGTGGAGATGAAATTGTTTTCGATTGAAATTTTAACAGATCAACCGGTTTAAATGGTTTGCCCTTTACACTATTGCGCTGACTAAAGGCTGGCATTTCTACACCGGAAGGGCCTGCTATCAACCATTGGTTAATGGAAATTTCCTGATTTGATGTGTCAGTTTCCGCTTTTAAAACGGTGATGCTAAACATCATCAACAAAGAGAAGAAAAATATTTTTTTCATTATTATTAAGATTACATGTAAAAACTTCAAGGTTCACCTTTTTATGATGACAAAATTTAAAAAAGGTTGCATGGTAACCATGGTTGCTTAAAACCCGCTGTCATTTTTGATGGGTGAAAGGTTTTGGTTGTTGGGTTCGTCATTAAGGTCGGGTAGGTCGCTTTCCGCACTCATCTCCAGCACTTCTGTGATAGTAGCTTTGCGATACATGGGGGGCGCAACAAAAAAGGATTCAGCAATTTTACCCTCTTTGGCCAGGGTAAGTTTAGTGGTGGTAGCCTGATGGCCGTCGATGTATTTTTTTGTTTTAACCACCAACCCTTTCTGAACAAGATCAATATACTGGTCGGAGTTTGAAACATTAATTCCGTTTTCCATGGGAGACATTTGCGCGGTAAATCTCATGAGTTTGTGTAAATCCACCTCATTAAAAGGAGTCTCATCAAACGAAATCCATATTTTTTCGTTTAGCACGCTATCCACATAGATATCATAACCATGCACCACATAGGTTTCGATTGTGTCAGTCCGGTTTAAATCTTTAACCGTAACATGGGTTTCAACAGTCGTGCTGTCGCCGTTTTCAATTTTTTGCAAGATATCATCATAAAATTGTTGATAAGTATCTTTTTGGTCGGCTGATGCTTCCTCTATTAACGATCTCATTTGCGCCTCGAATGCCTCACGAGTACCTTTTTTAAATTCATCAGCAGTTCCGCTCCAATACACTTTTTGAACCGGAAACACCAATGTTATCAACGACTTATCTAAATCGATGATGGCAATTGATACTTCTGATTCGTATCTGACTTTATTATCTTGTAAAAAGGTTGTTTGGTGACTTTTGTTGCCAAATTGATCGGAACTAACCTCCGAAATTACCCATCCTCCCCGTGCAACGGTTGAAAACACAAACAAAGGGATGATAAACAAAGCATGAATTAATTTCATAAATAGCTAGATTGTAATGATATATAAAAATATTGCTGTCCGATAGACAGCGTGAATGACAAAATTAAAAAAATAAAAGCAGCTGTTTTATTATTAAGAATAAAAATATACTTTTGCAACCTCAAAATCAAATAGTATGGTAAACAAGAAAGAACAAGAGATTAAAAAGACAGAGAAGACAATTGAAAACATTGAAGAATCTCTAACCAGAAGTGAAGAGTTTATTATTAAAAATCAAAACTCGCTCATCATTGGGGTACTGGTGATATTAGCCATTGTGTTAGGTTATTTTGGATATCAGAAATACATTATCGAGCCGAAAACACAAGACGCCCAGGAACAGATTTATTCTGCGCAGCAGTTTTTTGAAGCCGACTCGCTGGACAAAGCACTTTTTGGTGATGGAAACCACCTTGGATTTGTTGATATTGCGGATGAATACAGCTCAACCAAACCCGGAAAGCTTGCCAATTATTACGCTGGTATCTGCTATCTTAAAAAGGGTGACTTTGATAACGCTATTGAATTTTTGAAAAAGTTTAATGCCGATGATGAGTTGATTGCTCCCATGGCACAAGGTGCTTTAGGCGATGCTTACCTTGAAAAAGGTGACCAGGAAAAGGCCGTTAGCCAGTATTTAAAAGCAGCTACCATGAAGAGTAATAATTTTACCGCGTCGCTATTCTATTTTAAAGCAGCAGAAACTTTGGAGTTGATGGGTAAAAACGAAGATGCTTTGGCTAACTACATCATTATCCGCGATAAATATCCTACTACCAAATATGGCAACAACATCGACCGATATATTGCTCGTATCGAAGCCAAACTCGGTAAGTAGAAAAACTTAAATTATAACAAAAAAGCCTGACAACCATGTCGGGCTTTTTTTGTGGATACAACCATAACAAATTGTATTTTTACCAAATGAAAAACTCGCCAAAAATAGTTTTTATGGGTACACCCGACTTCGCGGTGCCCGTTTTGGATGCCATTGTCAAGCAAGGGTATAACGTGGTAGCTGTGGTAACGGTGGCCGATAAACCATCAGGAAGAGGTAAAAAACTCCACGCTTCACCGGTGAAAGAGTACGCTGTTAAAAACAACCTTACATTACTCCAGCCTGAAAAACTG
>JANTGU010000341.1 GCA_024762735.1 Bacteroidales bacterium
GCTTCTGTGATGCAGGCACAACAAGGACAAATGGCGACAGCCCAAAACGGGTCGGGCATTGATGCCGCTGCCTTTAGTCAGGTTTCGGAAGTGTTGGGCGGCATCGATTTTAAAGTGATGATCTTCTCATTCCTCTTCTATTTTCTTGGCGGCTACCTGCTCTATTCATCGTTATTTGCTGCTATTGGCGGGGCCGTTGACCAGCAGGCCGACACCCAGCAATTTATGCTGCCGGTTTCGCTCCCGCTAATCTTTGCCGTGATATCTTCTTCGGTGGTAATACAGCAACCCGACAGTACTTTCTCCATCTGGATGTCGATGATTCCCTTCACCTCCCCTATCATCATGATGATGCGAATCCCGTTTGGGGTGCCTTATTGGCAGATTGGTGCTTCGCTGGGCCTGCTCGTGATAGGGTTTATTGCCACTACCTGGCTGGCAGCTAAAATATACCGTGTGGGTATATTAATGTATGGCAAAAAAGTAAGCTATGCCGAGCTTTGGAAATGGCTTCGATACAAGGAGTAGGCAGAATAGAGAATAAAAAATTTAGATTTATTGGAGATTTTCCTTTGCGTACTTCGCGCGTTCTTTGCGTACTTTGCGGTTAATCTTTATACCGCAAGGGGCGCAAGGGTTTTCGCAAGGGACGCTAAGGGGTTTTTTCTTGGCGCCCTTCGCGGGTTCTTTGCGCTCTTTGCGGTTAAGTGAGCCCTGAGATATTACTTTACCCCGTTTCGCTTGCACCACTCCAAATCATCATTCAAATTGGCCTTTCCCAGCTTGGCAGCCTTTTTCCAGTCGGCACAAGCCCCTGCATTATCCCGATTGTTTTTCTTAGCTTCTGCCCGGTTGGCATAAGCATCGGCATAATTGGGATTTAGCTCGATGGCTTTGGTATAGCATTCGATGGCCCGGATGTGATCGTGATTATTCTCAAAGTAGTTTCCCATCCAGTACCAGGCTTCAAAATTACCATCATCAGCATCAAGCGCTTCTTTAAAAAGACCAAAAGCCTTTTTGTATTGCGCGTGATAGTAAAAATCCACCCCCTTATCCAGCAGTTGCCCTGACTTCTCTGCATTGTCAGCACAAGAAGAAAATAAAAACACCACCAGGAAAACTGCTACGTATCTTGCTACAAATCTAAAACCGCTCATCATATTTGGTCCAAAAATTATCACCCAATTTAACAGCCTCTTTCATTACCTTTTCCGCTGTTTCCTTAGAAAATCCCGTAAGATACTCCACTGCCTTCTTCGGACTTTTTTTGTACAAGCTAAGGGCATGTTCATCAACTTTGGCGCAGTTATCGATAAAACTCCGCTGCAAGGGATTCCAAACAGCATCCACATCCTTATGAGCATCGCTCCAACGATGTGCCGCTAACGTTCCCAAGCGGTTAAATATCCACCAGGCCGATTCAAGGGTATAGCCGTTTACACGTCCCGGCACTTTATATTGTGGTGCCAAATCGGTAACACTACCATAAACGGGCACATATATCGACGTGGCGATGTTATCCATGGCCAGCCACTCTACACCACCGATCTCATCGGGCAGCCAGTTACGCAACTGGATAATGGTTCCGTACATGGTGTACCAACGGGCAATGGTGCGCTCGCCAAGCCATCCCCATCCGCCATTTATTTTTAACAGTTTGTTGGCATCGTAAGGCATAAATGGATTGGCCAGGGGTGAAATAATTTCCTTCCCGTCTTTGTCGGCCACCGTGAGGGTTTTGCGCATGTCGTAGGGCGTACCCTGATAATAATCTTTAAAAACGGAAATCAACGTTTCCATGGTCACCAGCGTATCGGGTTTAACCGAAAACGGATAATCTTTATCGTTGGCATCCAAATGAAGCGAAGGAGCCAGTAAATTATATACCCGCCACTCGCGTCTTCTGGCAGCCATCGAAGTGCGGCTGTGTGGTGCGTAGGCATAACAAAATTTAAACGGCTCTTGATCGGGATTCCACCACCCATGCTCTTTAGCCACGCTAAAAATATTTTCTGACGCCATAAAATAGTCAGGGTTTGACAAGTCAATTTCCTTGATGGTGCTGGCATTCACGTTAACGCCGATATGATCATCCGGTACACGTTGAGCCACCCAGACAGCCCCTCTCTTTCCTTTGCCGGGTCCCACAATCTCCATGTGCCACACCTCATTTTTATCTGCAATAGTAAGCGCTTCGCCATAGTCGTTCCAGCCGTATTTTTCAATGAGTTCTCCCCCGGTTTTAATAGCGCCGCGGGCATTGTCACACCGTTCAAGCATCAGCTGACACAGGCGCTGGCAGTCGATAAGGCCGCTATCGCTTTGCAGCTCCTCTCTCCCTCCAAACGTTGATTCGCCAATACCGAGTTGCTTATCGTTTAAACTTGGATACGCCGTGTTGATATAACCGTGGGTAAATTCCACCTGAGGAATTTCGCCAATGTGGAAATGGCCGTACGCCGGCATGGCCAGGGTATCGATGGGACGACGTTTGTACATGGTGACGGTTTCGCCCTTTTTATGTTTTTGCGCCGGAACAATATCAATCCACGAGCGGGTGCGGTGGCTGTCGTCGGTATGGGAAGTCATCACCGAGCCATCCCACGAGGCAAGTCTTCCCACGGTAATACTGGTACATCCTTCGGGATATCCCCCGGCCCAGTCGGATTTGTCGGCTGTTTGACTCCAGCCAATAACAGAAAATATCAACAACAAAATGGTAATAGAAGTTTTTTTCATTTTTTTTAATTTTATTTTTTCCAATCATTTTATAAATCGCTCGTCATCTTTGGTTTTGTCGAGCTTTTGTACATTTTGTTCGAGCCAGCCTGTTTTATCCACTTTGCGGTAATCAAACGCAGGCACATAAGGTTTAATATCCAACAGCGGGGTGCCATCAATGATATCCACCTCTTTGATGTATAAAATATTTTTTTCAATTTTACTTAGTCTGACAATAGAAATACCTATCGCGTTCGGTCTGCTGGGTGCCCTCATGGCAAATACACCATGTTCGTTGTCATCCATGTAGGGTTTAACTTTTAAAGAAGTTTTTTTCGACAGGTGGAAATGGTAAATCAAATAGATATGCGAAAAATGCTCCAAATCCGCTAAACCCTCGGCATATTCCGGTAAAA
>JANTGU010000342.1 GCA_024762735.1 Bacteroidales bacterium
TGACCTGTTTGTCAGCGATGGCCGAAACAACCTCGTCGGTAGTCATCTCCGGCGCATCAAACCCAAACCTCCGTTTCAGGTAATTTTTCATGATATCCGTCAGGGTTGAATGATACAGCTTAACCTTACCGCTTTGCCATACGCGCGCCAGTCGTAGCTCTTCCAACCTGTTAATGGCTTCCACATCGGGAGGAGGCAGCGGTTTTGGTTTGGCTTTAAAAAGAGGCTGGTTATTTTTCCGTCGCTTGAAATAGATAATCAAAAAGATGATGGCTGCCAACACCACGAATCCCAACAAAACCCAGGGAGCAATCTCGCCAAAGGTGTACGGCTCTTCAACAGGTCCCACGATGGCTTTAAAGGGCTGCGCCGTATCCACCACCGGTGTGTTCACCTGTAAAAAGAAACTGTTGGTTCCCACCGTAAATACTGCCGAGTCGCCTTTTGGCCGGTACAAAAAGTTGATCGAAGGCACTTTAAAATAACCCGAATCGAACGAGGTAACGGTCAGATGCTGCTTCAAGATCATGTTATCAGCCTCAAAGGTAGTATCAATACCACTTTGTCTGACCACCTCAATATGGCCGGTAAGCGTATCGGCAATGGGAGGCCACTGCAACATGGCCTCTTTACTCAAGCTAATGCCCAGCTCCACACCAATCTGGTCGCCAATGGTAATAGCCGTGGTATCGGGCAAAGCCCAGGCCCTGGTTTGCTGCGCATAGCCCTGTAGCGAGCATGCCAGCAATATAACAGCCAAATATGTTTTCAAATTCTTCATTACTTTCTCGCTTCTCTTTTTTTAAAGAGATTAATCAAGGGTTTTACATAATCTTTCCCGGTATATACCCGCGCCATATCGATACCATACCGGTTCAAACGAGTATCCAATTCAGCCGTTTTCTTTCGGGCTGTTCCGGCAAACTGTTCACGAATCCTTCTGTTTCCGGTATCTACCCATCGTGTTTTTCCTGTTTCGGCATCCAGCATCTTCACCAGTCCCACGTTGGGCATTTCAAGTTCCCGCTCATCGGTTACCCGGATGGCTATTAAATCGTGCTTGTGGTTGGCAATTTGTAAAGCTTTATCAAAATTATCGTCCATGAAATCAGAAATAATAAAGGCCGTGGATCGCTTTTTAATCACGTTGGTCAGGTAGCGCAAGGCCTCCGAGATATTGGTTCCTTTGCTTTCAGCGTGGAAATCAATCAGCTCGCGGATGATGCGCAAAATATGGGAAGCACCTTTTTTGGGAGGGATGAACTTTTCAATTTTATCACTAAAGAAAATCACCCCCACTTTATCGTTGTTGTTGATGGCCGAAAAGGAAAGCACGGCAGCAATTTCGGTAATCAGCTCTTGTTTTAACTGACCATTCGTTCCAAAAAACCCGGAGCCGGAAACATCAATCAGCAGCATCACCGTGAGTTCACGTTCCTCCTCGTAAATTTTCACGAAAGGGTGATTAAAGCGGGCAGTAACATTCCAGTCAATGTTCCTGATATCATCGCCATACTGGTACTCGCGCACCTCGCTAAAGGCCATTCCCCTGCCCTTGAAAACACTATGGTACTCTCCCGAGAAGATTTGATTTGACAACCCCCGGGTTTTAATTTCAATTTTCCGTACTTTTTTAAACAGCTCTTGCGCTTCCATGATAACTAATTAATCCTGTAATCACTGGTATTCCCCTTCTGCTCATCTCGTCCATTAAGGCACCTCCACCGAGTTTAATATTTCGTTGATAATGTCTTCGGAAGTGATGTTTTCGGCTTCGGCCTCGTAGGTAAGGCCTATACGATGGCGCATTACATCGTGTGCTACCGCACGAATATCTTCAGGGATTACATACCCTCTTTTTCTTAAAAAGGCATAGGCTTTGGCTGCCAAAGCAAGGTTGATAGATGCACGCGGGGAAGCCCCATAGGAAATCATGTTTTCAAATTGCGACAGTTTGTATTCCGAAGGATAACGCGAGGCAAAAACAATATCGGTGATGTAGTTTTCGATCTTTTCATCAAGATAAACCTCGCGCACCAGCTGACGGGCATTGAGGATTTCTTTGGTGGAAAGCACCTTGTTGGTGTTCGCGAAGGCGTTGGTAATGTTTTGACGAAGAATCAGTTTTTCCTCCTCCTTTTTAGGATAGTTGATCACCACCTTCAGCATAAAACGGTCAACCTGTGCTTCAGGCAACGGGTAAGTTCCCTCCTGCTCGATGGGGTTCTGAGTAGCCATTACCAAAAAAGGTTCATCCAGCTTAAAGGTTTCATCGCCAATGGTTACCTGACGTTCCTGCATGGCTTCAAGCAGGGCCGACTGCACTTTGGCAGGAGAACGGTTGATTTCATCTGCCAGGATAAAATTGGCAAAGACGGGGCCTTTTTTAACCACGAACTCTTCCTTTTTCTGACTGTAGATTAGCGTTCCCAACAGGTCGGCAGGCAACAGGTCGGGGGTAAACTGGATACGGCTGAACTTGGCATCCACCACGTTGGCCAGCGAGTTAATGGCCAGGGTTTTTGCCAAACCCGGCACCCCTTCCAACAAAATGTGCCCGTTGGCTAGCAGCCCGATGAGCAGTCGCTCGGTCATGTGCTTTTGGCCGATAATCACCTTGTTCATTTCAAGGTGAATCAAGTCAACAAATTGACTCTCGCGTTGAATTCTCTCGTTTAATTCTCTGATATCTGTTTCAATCATAATACCTGATTTATTTTTATTCAGCGCAAATGTATAAATCGTGGGTAAGAAGCGCTGTTAACAGATGTTAAAGGAGTTTTAGAAATGTTAAAGATTGAAATGCCAAGGAATAGTACAAAGAGAAATAACAGAACAGTTAATTTTTGTAATTTTGAAAATTGTTAATACCTTACTTTCAAAATGATAAATCGAAAAACCTATTCCCCATGAACAAAACCCAATTATTAAACGAGATTCTTGGTGTATTGCAAAACATAAAGGATGATAAATACAAACTGTAGCAACTGCATAATTATGTGATGGAAAATTTCGCAAACAAATTATTTACCGCCCTGGATCGCCGAAAACCATTTGCCAATTTCAAATATTTAATTGACTATTCTGATTACCGGAAGGATTGGTTC
>JANTGU010000343.1 GCA_024762735.1 Bacteroidales bacterium
GAAATAGAGGTTGATTTCAGTGGGGTGATGGGCATCAGAGGAAATGATGACAGGAATACCCCATTCGATTACCTGTTGCAGGGTTTGGCCGTCGGGAAAAAGTTTGTCGCTCCTCTTTTTATAGAGGCCGCGGGTGTTTACTTCCACTATTAAATCCTTTTCCTTTATCAGGTTCAATGTTTCGGAAACCAGATCGCGATACCACTTTTCGTCTTCGGTAAAAAAGCGGTTTTGATTGTGCATGGTAATTTTGTCAACATGAGCCACCACATCAAACTGCTGACTTTCAATCATGCTGTTTTGTTGATGATAATAGGTTTTAACCGCTTTTTTTATGTCGTTGCCAAAAAAAGTTTCCACCCCCCGGTCGTAAACAGCACGGTCAGGGCCGTCAGTAAACCAAAGTTCATCAGTGCCATCCGGTTTGACAAGATGAATGCCTCCAATGGCATAATCAACCTTGCAGGCTTGTTTCCATGGCTCAAAGTCCTCCGAAAAACCGGGCACATAATCCAACTCTAACGACCGGTAAATGGACAGCCTTTCCTGATATTTTTCTTTTAATGCATCAAGGGTTTTAACATAATTGTCAACTTGCTCTTGCTTTAATGAGAATGGAGTTTCAAAAGGCAGGGGCGAATGTTCCGAAAAACCCAGGGCTTCAAAACCAAGATCCAATGCCTGCTTGATATAGGCTTCCGGTTCGGCTTTACCATCGGAAAACAGTGAATGCTGATGAAAATTAAATGAAATCATTACTATATTATACTTTATACTGAACAGCTGCCATAAAGGCTGCTTTGCCATCACTTTTTTTAATCCCGCGCACGGTGGTCAGGGTTTCGTCCACCTGCAAAATAACCTTTTCGTCAAGGTAGGTTTCGTTTAAAAAAGTGATTTGTATCAAATCAATCTCCTTTTCTTTGTGATTTTGGTAAAGGGCATCATCCATCCAATCAAAATAACGCCGTGCCGTAGCATGTCCGTTTAAATCCATGTCAGAATGCCGAATGGTCACAGTGAATAAATCGCTAAAATTACCTTTGGTATTGGCTACCGGAGGCGTGGCAGTAAAAGCCTTTTCCTGCTCTTCAAATTTCAGGATGTCGCTAAACTGGTTGAGCCTTTTAGGACGGCGCGAATCTAAATCGATGATTAACCATTCTGAAGTGGCGGTACATAGCTCATCACCTTTTTCATCCTCCATAACAAACTCGCGCAAACCTGCCAACCCTCTAATTCCTGAAGGCCAGGTGGTCAGGGTAACCGGTTCATTCCATCGGGGACGCCGGTTCAGTTTAATGTTCATCCTGAATAACACCCAGTTCAGATTTTGATTTTTCAGCTCTTTATACCCAAACCCCAGGTTTTCGGCATGTTGCGTAGCGGTATTGATAAGTAGCTGACCCAACCCCGGAAGGCTTAATTTACCTGATATGTCGGTGTTTGCCCAGTGAATGGCCAGCGACTGTTTCCATGTTGTTTCCATGGGCTAAAATTAGATAAATCCCATCAGCAAACTAATGGTAAACAAAAATAAATTGCACTTAGTTCGATTTAGGTTAGGGGTTATGGCCACGAGGTGCGTCTTTATATGGTAAGGGATCCATTTTGACAGACCATTCAATCATCAATAAAAATTAAATCATGAAAAAACAATTACGTTTTTTAACCATGCTGGTGGCATCGTTACTGCTTACTGCCGGAATCAGTTATGGACAAATGTCAATCTTGTTGGTTAACGACAACAATTATGATGCCTCTCGAATTGCAAAACTCCAGACGGCAATTACCAATAACGGGTACAGTTATACTGATTACGACCCCTCCGCCCAGGGAGGCAGCCCGAGTTACTCCTACATGAGCAACTTCGACCTGGTTATTTGGTACACGGGCAACGATGGGGTCGGACTCTATTTTTGGGACGGAACCGACAGCGACAACCAGGCTATTAAAGATTACATCGATAATGGCGGGATGTTTTGGTTACAGGGACTTGATTTCTTGTACGACCGCTATGGACAGGCTCCGGATACGTTTACTGCCGGTGATTTCGTTTACGATTACCTCGGTATTCAGGAATATCATGCACAATCACATGCTGATGACGGCAGTACCGGCGTAGATCAACTCGACGTAGTTCCCGGAAATCCAATTTTTACCTTTACACCAATGCTCTGGACTTATTCATCCATGTGGTATGCCGATGCACTGGTTCCTTCACCGGATGCTGACAGCATTTACCGGATGGGGCCTGCCGGATATGTTTTCGACAGCTACTATAACAGCGTTTATCTTGAAAAGGGAAGTGGTAAAGTGTTGACCATTGCTACCGAAACGGCAAGAATAGATACCCAAGCCAACACCGACACCTATTTTGGTGAAGGATTAACCTATTTTGAACAGTTTACCAACCCTGTCATCCTGGTCACTTCGATTTCGGTTTATGGCGACGGAAATGCTACTACCATCACAATAGATGGCGATTCGTTGCAAATGCATGCCGATGTATTGCCTGCCAACGCATCAAACCCCACCGTAACCTGGAGTGTAATTAATGGTACCGCCATGGCAACCATCAGCGAATCCGGCATGCTTTACGCCACCGGAACCCCTGCCGGTAACGGAACCGTTTGGGTAAAAGCCCAGGCCATTGATGGCTCGGGAGTATCCGATTCAACCGAAATTACCATTTCAAACCAGGGAAGCACCTCTGATTTTTATGTTTTGTTGGTAAATGACAACAACAACGATGCCTCACGTTATCAAAAAATAGAAACTTCGTTGGATAACCTCGGTTATGCTTATGATTTATACAACACCATTAGCACCGACACTTTTCCCGATTCAACACTGCTCGCCAACTATCAGGCAGTAATTTGGTACACCGGTAACGATGGCACCAATTTATATTTGTGGGATACTTCCGATTCGTCTGACTTTAAATTCAACGCTCCTTTAAAACAGTATGTTGACAACGGCGGCATTGTATGGCTTCAGGGGTTAGACTTTTTGTACGACATCTACGGCTCGGCACCCGACACCATGACTGCCGGTCAGTTTATTTATGATTACATGGGAATTGCCGA
>JANTGU010000344.1 GCA_024762735.1 Bacteroidales bacterium
TCCAGACCAATATAATTATTTCCAAGCCGCACAGCTTCTTCACGACTGTAGGTTAGAACATCTTTAACTCGTTGCGAGAATTTTGCCTCCATATAATATCCTTTCTAAATTTTATGCAAAAATAAACATAAGGCCAACGCGTGCTACCTTGTTTGTTAAATTCATTAAGTTTTTCTTTTATCAAAGATAGTACCAATAAAAAAAAGGGTGCCATAATGTTTGCTATTTTGTACACATTAAACTGTTAATATTATATTAGTTGTAAACATGTTTTAATATCAGAAAGTTTTTGTATTTTCGTGGCTCGTTTCTAAAAAATATATAGGACTAATAAATAAGGAGTTAAAGGAATGGATAGCGTATCTGAAAGGGATAGAATCGTAAAGGTAAAGATTGAAAACCAAATGAAATCGGCCTACATCGACTATTCGATGTCGGTTATTGTTTCCCGCGCACTGCCGGATGTACGTGATGGGTTCAAGCCTGTCCACCGCAGGGTGTTGTTCGGGATGCACGAGTTGGGAGTTTACTCGAATAAACCCTATAAAAAATCTGCCAGAATCGTAGGGGAGGTGCTTGGTAAGTATCATCCACACGGTGATTCATCGGTTTACGATACCATGGTAAGGATGGCACAGGAGTGGTCGTTAAGATACCCGCTGGTGGAAGGCCAGGGTAACTTTGGGTCGATTGATGGAGATAGTCCTGCTGCCATGCGTTATACCGAGGTTCGGCTTCAAAAAATCGCCGAGGAGATGCTGGTTGACCTGGACAAAGAAACCGTTGATTTTCAAAATAACTTTGATGACAGCTTGCAGGAACCCACCGTGCTGCCAACTCAAATTCCCAACCTGCTGGTAAACGGCGCTTCGGGTATTGCTGTTGGAATGGCCACAAACATTGCCCCGCACAACCTGACGGAAGTTATCAACGGGATTATCGCGTACATTGATAACCGGGAAATTACCATTCCTGAATTGATGCAACATATCACGGCACCTGATTTCCCTACGGGTGCCATTATCTACGGTTACGAGGGTGTTAAATCAGCCTTTGAAACGGGTAGGGGACGGGTGATGATGCGTGCCGAAATAGAAACAGAGGAGCTACCTTCAGGCCGTGAGCGGCTTATTGTTACTTCGCTGCCCTATCAGGTGAACAAAGCGGAAATGATTCGCAAAACTGCGGACCTGATTAACGAGAAAAAAATTGACGGCATTAGCGATATTCGTGATGAATCCGACCGGAACGGAATGCGTATTGTGTATGAGCTGAAGCGTGATGCTCTGTCGAGCATCGTTATCAACAAGCTGTACAAAATGACTGCCCTCCAAAGCTCTTTTAGCGTGAACAACATTGCTTTGGTAAACGGCAGGCCTGAGATGCTCAATCTGAAAGATTTGATTCACTATTTTGTTGAGCATCGCCACGAGGTGGTTATCCGCCGAACACAATATAACCTGCGCGAAGCAGAAAAGAAAGCCCACATACTTACCGGGTTACTAATCGCCCTTGATAATTTGGATGAAGTGATTGCTTTAATCCGTTCTTCGAAAACGCCGGAAGATGCGCGTATTGGGTTGATGGAGCGTTTTGAACTATCCGAAATACAAGCCAGAGCCATCCTGGATATGCGCTTGCAAAAGTTAACGGGACTTGAACGCGATAAAATAAAAATAGAGTACGAAGAGCTGATGAAGCTTATCGAAAGCCTTAAAGAGATTCTTGCTAACATCGACTTGAGGATGGAGATTATTAAAGAGGAGCTCTTGCGCATCAAAGAAAAGTATGGCGACGAACGTCGTTCAACCGTTGTTTACAGTGCCGAAGATATCAAAATGGAAGACGTGATACCTGACGAACCTGTGGTGGTTACCATTTCGCGCATGGGGTACATAAAGCGTACACCGCTTACCGAGTACCGGGTACAGAACAGGGGAGGACGTGGTTCGCGTGGCAGTATTACCAGGGACGAAGACTTTCTGGAACATTTGTTCGTAGCTACCAACCACAACTACATGCTCTTCTTTACCGAAAAAGGTAAAGTTTACTGGCTTAGGGTTTTTGAGATTCCTGAAGGAGCTAAAGCATCCAAAGGAAGAGCCATCCAGAATGTCATCCAAATCGATCCGGACGATGCGGTGAAAGCTTATATCAATGTAAAAGACTTAACCAACGAAGAGTACATCAACAGCCACTATATCATTTTAGCTTCAAAATTTGGCGTGATAAAGAAAACAACGTTAGAGGCTTATTCACGCCCAAGAGCCAACGGTATTAATGCCATCACTATAAAAGAAGGTGATGAACTGCTGGAGGCTAAAATGACCAGCGGGAACAGCGAAATCTTGCTAGCGGCTAAATCGGGTAGAGCCATCCGATTCCCGGAGGAAAAGGTCAGGCCAATGGGAAGAACAGCAGCAGGAGTGAGGGGTATTCGGTTAACTTCGGAAAATGATGAAGTAGTAGGAATGATTTGTATGGATGACCCCGATATGAACGTTTTGGTCGTTTCGGAAAAAGGGTATGGTAAACAATCGAAACTGGAAGATTACAGAATTACCAATCGTGGAGGAAAAGGGGTTAAGACCCTCAACATCTCTGAAAAGACCGGCAAACTAATTGCCATTAAAGGAGTAACCGAAAACGATGACCTGATGATTATTAACAAGTCTGGGATTACGATCCGAATGTCGGTGAGCGATTTGAGAGTGATGGGCAGAGCAACCCAGGGAGTGCGCCTTATCAAACTTCAGGAAGATGATGAAATTGCAGCCGTTGCTAAAGTTGAATTAACAAGAGAAGAGCAAGATTTGTTAAAAGAAGAAGAAAATAACACAGAAACAGAAAGTAATAGTGCAGATACAGAGAATGTTAGCGAAGATAATTAGAAATAGTATAAACAATATACATCTTCGGCCTGATGTTTGATAATAAATATATTTGCACTTTAAATTTTAATATTATGAGAAAAATAGTTGTAACATTACTGGTTTCATTATTTGTAACCACCGGAATATACGCGCAAAAAAACAAACGTACAAGTGCGTATAATTATAATAAGGAGTTTGACAATTCATTTGAAAT
>JANTGU010000345.1 GCA_024762735.1 Bacteroidales bacterium
GTTTATTTATTAGGTATTTTACAAATCTTGTTTTTCAAACTCATTCCTGTTAGGTTAATCACCGGGGAATTACTAACTTTGTAAACGAAGAAACATGGTAAAATAAATAACCTAAAGAAACCTCCATGGCTGTCTAAAGACACTCAGAGGAATGATTATCCGACCCCATAGGGGTCGCATATTAATAGCCCCGGGTTTTAACCCGGGGTAACAAAAAAAGAACAATCTGTTTTGGCGGAATTTTTGCTCTCAAAAGCAAAAATTGTGACAAAACATAAAAGAATGAAATACAAAGGAATATAAAATCATAAACACATGAAAATATTTTCAGTTGATAAAATCAGAGAAGCCGACACCTACACTATAGAGCACGAACCCATCTCCTCCATAGATTTAATGGAACGCGCGGCCACCCAGTTATTTTTATGGTTGTCGAAACGAGTTGATAACAGCCACGCCATTAGGATTTTTGCGGGTCCAGGAAACAATGGGGGTGACGGGCTAGCCCTGGGCCGGATGTTGGCCCATGCCGGATATCATGTTGAAATTTTTATTGTTCGGTACACCAACAAAACCTCTGAAGATTTTAACACCAATTACGAAAGAGCAAAAGATACCGAAGGGTGCAACATCACTGACCTTAACAATATCAACGACTTTCCCGAAATTGATGAAGAAGATATCGTAATAGATGCTATCTTCGGCTCAGGCTTGACCAGGCCGATAGAGGGATTCCCGGGTGAAGTTATTCATGAAATTAACCTTAGTCCGGCCATTAAAGTAGCCATCGACACCCCATCGGGTATTTTTTCCGACACCAGCTCTGTGGTCAGCAAAGGAGCCATTGTCAGAGTTGACTACACGCTGAGCTTTCAATTTCCCAAGCTGGCTTTCATGATGCCCGAAAACGATCCGTACGTGGGAGATTGGCACCTGTTGGATATCGGACTGCACGCCGACTACATCAACAACACACCAACCAACCATTTCTTTACGGTAAAACAAGATGTTGTACCCTTGGTAAAGAAGAGGCAAAAGTTTTCGCACAAAGGAACCTATGGCCACGCCCTGCTCATTGCCGGCAGTTATGGAAAAATGGGAGCTGCCATCCTGGCTGCGAAAGGCTGCTTGAGAGCGGGAGCAGGATTACTCCATGCCCACATCCCCAGGATTGGCTATCAAATTATGCAGACTGCCTTACCCGAGGCCATGATAAGCCTTGACAGATATGATAACTACTTTTCCGAAGTACCTGATTTGTCCCTTTTTAATGCAGTGGGTATTGGCCCCGGGCTGGGGGTGGAACATCAGTCGCAGATGGCGCTAAAGTTGTTAATCCAGGAGTTCCATGCCCCCATGGTTTTTGATGCCGATGCGTTAAACATCCTCTCTGAAAATCCCACCTGGCTGGCGTTTCTCCCGGCAGGAAGCATCCTTACCCCCCACCCTAAAGAGTTTGAACGTCTGGCAGGAAAGTGGAATAATGAATTTGACCGTCTGAAGTTGCAGCGCAATTTTGCCACACGGTACCATGTTTATGTGGTGTTAAAAGGCGCCAACACCTCGATATGTACTCCCGACGGAAAATGCTATTTTAACTCTTCCGGCAACCCGGGTATGGCCACGGCGGGCAGCGGTGATGTCCTCACGGGTATTATTACAGGTTTGCTGGCACAGGGGTACTCTCCCGGACAAGCATCAGTGCTGGGCGTTTACCTTCATGGCCTGGCAGGTGACATGGCAGCTAAAAAACTTGGCCAGCAGGCCGTCATTGCCGGCGACATTATTACAATGCTGGGGAAAGCATGGAAAAAGCTGAAGTAAAAACACACATTCCATAAAATAATCTATTTTTGATGTCTGGAAATTGTAATGTCTATGAATACTTTTGGTCAGCTTTTCAGAGTTTCCGTTTTTGGCGAATCACACGGTAGTGGTGTGGGCGTTATCGTTGATGGTTGCCCCCCGGGGATAGCCATAGAGATTAATGATTTTGAAGCAGACCTGTTAAGGCGCAAGAGCGGAGCCAAAGGAACAACCCCACGCATTGAAGAGGACAAACCTGAATTGATTAGCGGAATCTATAACGGATTCACCACAGGAAGTCCCATCACTATCTTATTTAAAAACACCAACACCCGCTCGTCCGATTACAATTTTACCGAGGTACCAAGACCGGGGCATGCCGACTTTGTAGCCAATAAAAAATACCGGGGCTTTAACGACCCCCGCGGTGGGGGCCACTTCTCAGGACGATTAACGTTGGGATTGGTGGCTGCCGGCGTATTGGCAAAAAAGATTTTAAAAGGTGTTACCATCAAGGCCACGCTGACAGAAGCCGGTGGCAGCACAGATATTAACAAAGCTATTGACGACGCCCTCGAAAACGGCGACTCCATTGGCGGTATCGTTACATGTCATGTAAGCGGGCTGCCTATCGGGCTGGGAGAACCGTTCTTCGATTCAGTGGAGTCGCTGATTAGTCACGCCGTGTTTGCCATTCCTGCCATCAAAGGCATCGAGTTTGGATCCGGCTTTCAGGCAGCAGGCATGACAGGCAGCCAGCACAACGATCGGTTTGAAGACGAAACCGGGAAAACACTCACCAACCACGCCGGGGGTATCAACGGAGGCATCACCAATGGCAACGAACTACTGTTTCGCATTGCAGTAAAACCCACCTCCAGTATTTCAAAATCGCAGGACACCTTTAACTTTTCTAAAAATAAAACCACCAACCTTCAAATAAAAGGCCGCCACGATGCCTGCATCGCCTTGCGCGTTCCGGTAGTTTTAGAAGCTGTAACGGCTATGGTGCTGGCAGACTTGATGCTTTTGGAAAAAGCAAAAAAATAGCACGCAACCGTTTGCAATAACCCACCGAAGGCAATCAATTAGTATTGGTTCATTTTTTTACAAATGGCAAAGCCAATCCCTGCAAAGGGATACTTTTTTTTCCCAATTTTGCACCAGTTAGATAAAATGTTATCGCATATCATAAAATGCTGTTAACACGGATTAAAACTGTTGTAACCATGACCAAAACAGGGCGCTGAGCTTGCCGAAGCGCCTAAAAATA
>JANTGU010000346.1 GCA_024762735.1 Bacteroidales bacterium
CCAAAAAACACCGAAGGTGTTTAACCCGAATAACCCCACGAAACGTGGGGATAATAAAAACCCTACAATGAACCCTGAAAGGGTTCAATAAAACAACATACCCATTTTACCTACTTCAGATTATACTCGCCAACATACTCATTTTCCAGCTATCTTACACACCTACAAATTCAATCATCAAGTCAATCGGCCTGCATAAATCAATTTAAGTACTTTTGCCAATAGTATTTGTCGCATAAAAAGAAATTGTTAATCCAACCTTCCTATGATAAAAATAGCCTTAATCCAACAGACAGCTTTTGGCAGCAAAACAGAAAACCTAAAAAAAGGTATGGCTGCCATTGAAAAAGCAGCAAAAAATGGCGCTCAGTTAGCCGTGTTTGCCGAATTAGCTTTCGAGCGTTTCTACCCTCAGTTTCCTGCAAAAGCAGACCACAGCAAGCTGGCAGAAACCCTCGACGGGGAAATTGTTACCACGCTTAGAAAAATGGCAGCCACCTACAACATGGTGATTATCCCCAATTTTTATGAGATGGAAGGAGAAAACACCTTTGACACTTCCCCCGTAATTAACGCTGATGGAACACTGATGGGTAAAACCCAAATGGTGCACATTCCCGACTACCAATATTTTCATGAAAAAACCTATTATACCCCCGGAAACCATAATATCAGGATTTATGAGACCTCTGTGGGCAAAATCGGTATTGCCATTTGTTACGACCGTCATTATCCCGAGTACATGCGCGCCTTAGCTGTGGCAGGAGCCGAGCTGGTAGTCATTCCTCAGGCCGGCGCGGTTGGTGAATGGACGGATGGGCTTTACGAGGCGGAAATGCAAATTGCAGCTTTCCAAAACGGCTACTTTACGGCATTGTGTAACAGAGTGGGGAAAGAAAACAATTTGACTTTCTCGGGAGAATCCTTTGTTTGCGACCCTAACGGGAAGCTGATTGCGCAGGCAGGCAGTCAAACCGAAGAAATTCTTTACTGTGATATCGATTTGGAAATGGCAAAACACTCTTCAGCCCGAAAATTATTTTTACCAGACCGTCGACCGGGAATTTACTCCCGGTGGATACAAATATAGCTTTCGTGCGGAAACGTTTGAAACAAGCGCTTCCTTTGTAACAGTTCCTTTTCAGGTGAAATCATTCTCACTCCTAAATTACCATTAGCTATCTCTATGTAATATGACTAATAATGCTAACTTTGTAATCGATTCATCTTTTCTTACCGTTTAATAAAACTAAGAGAAGAGGTTTATTTATTACCGTAAATCCGAAGCGCTTTATCGCCCTCCCATTCACGGCAGTTACAAAAATAACTTGTTGAACCATTAAAATATTTAAGCATGAAAACATCCATTAAAAAAATCAGCGCCCTTGAAATTTTGGATTCAAGAGGAAATCCCACCGTTCGAACTTATGTAGAACTGGAAGATGGAACAAAAGCTGTTTCTTCGGTACCATCCGGTGCCAGTACGGGGCAGAACGAGGCGGTTGAATTGAGAGATGGCGATGCTCGCTATGGCGGCAAGGGAGTACAAAAAGCCGTTTCGCACGTTAATAATGAAATTGCCAAGGCACTAACTGGCAAAGATGCCACCCGTCAAAAAGAGCTTGATTATTTAATGATAGACCTTGACGGCACCGAAAACAAAGGAAAACTGGGAGCCAATGCTATTTTAGGAACTTCGATGGCCATCGCCAGGGCGGCCTCTCAGTCGGTTAACCTTCCTCTTTATCAGTATCTGGGAGGCGTTAACGCTATCAGAATCCCCGTTCCCTGTATGAACATTCTCAATGGCGGTGAACATGCTGACAACAGTGTGGACATTCAGGAATTCATGGCAGTACCTAATGGAGCTCCTAACTTCACCGAAGGACTACGGTATATTGCCGAAACCTTTCACACCTTGAAAAAAATTCTGAAATCACGTAACCTGGCTACCAGCGTGGGTGATGAAGGTGGATTTGCCCCCAACCTGGGCAGCAACGAAGAGGTGATGGAAATCATTATGGAAGCCATCGAAAAAGCAGGCTACAAACCCGGCCAGGACATATCAATTGCCCTCGACAGTGCTGCTAACTCATTCTCTCCCAATATCGACAACCACTATGATTTGATTTGGTCGGGAGGCGGAAAAATGGTTAGCGAAGACCTTATAGATATGGCCGAAGAGTGGATGAAAAAATACCCCATAATCTTGTGGGAAGATCCGCTTTCGGAAAACGACTGGGACGGCTTTAAAAAGTTTACCGCCAGGTTTGGCGATAAGCTGGAAGTGGTTGGCGATGATATTTTTGTCACCAACACCAAATACATTAAAAAAGGTATCGCTGAAAAAGCGGCAAATTCAGCTCTTATCAAACTTAACCAGATTGGTACGGTAACCGAATCAATCGAAGCGGTACGCATGTGTCGCGAGGCAGGATGGCGCTATTTTATTTCGCACCGATCAGGCGAAACAGAAGATGCGTTTCTTGCCGATTTTGCCGTTGCCATGGATGGCGGCCACCTAAAAACGGGATCAGCAAGTCGCGGCGAACGAATCGCCAAGTACAACAGACTCCTTGAAATTGAACACGAGTTGGCGGGTAAGGCAGAATACAGGTGGTAGATCCTGACTCTTGTTCAATGTCGTACAGAATCAATCTTAACCCCGGGATTTATTCCGGGGTTAAAAATAGGCGTTAGCCGAAAACACAATCTACTTTTGAAAACGTCAGCAAAACCATCCTCAATATTTATTATCTTGCAGCCAATTTTAATAACGATTCGATAACAAATAAAACAACGTGATATAACATGAAACCAACCTTATTAATTCTCGCTGCCGGACTGGGAAGTCGTTATGGCGGCGTAAAACAGATGGATAAAATTGGCCCCTCCGGCGAAAGCATCATCGACTACTCCGTTTACGATGCCATCAGGGCAGGATTTGGAAAAGTGGTATTTGTTCTAAA
The DNA here is from genome assembly GCA_024762735.1 of Bacteroidales bacterium. Lineage (GTDB taxonomy): Bacteria > Bacteroidota > Bacteroidia > Bacteroidales > F082 > B16-G9. The sequence continues at coordinate 2,970 of JANTGU010000346.1, forward strand.
CCCGGCTATTGAAAAAGATTTTAGAGAGATTTACGAGCCCCGCCTGGCAGGAAAAATAGAAACAGCTTTTGTCTTACAGGAAATAAACAACATCCCAGATGGCATT
>JANTGU010000347.1 GCA_024762735.1 Bacteroidales bacterium
GAAATGGAATACAAAAAAGTAGTTGTACTCAATAACCAGGCATTGCTATACGACATGGCAGGAAAAACAGAATTAAGAAACCAAAAATACCTTGAAGCCATTAAGATTTCGAAAATCAGGCACTTCACCTCCTTTTTAACAGAACTCTACAACAACTACTCCTATGTTTTAATGGAGGAAAAAAAATTTGACAGCGCTCAACTTTTGCTCGACACTTCGCTGGCCGTAGCCAAACAGAATAAAAATCTTGACCTGCAAGCCTCCCTGTACGACACCTATAGCGACTTATTCAAGGAAAAGGGTGATTATCAAAGGTCATTGGAATACTTGCGGAAATCAATTCGCAAACGGGAGGAGTTTAAAAAACAGCAACAGATACAAACCTCTCTGTTTCTTTCCACCGTGTTTGAAACGCAAAAAAAAGAAAGGGAGCTACTGATACAGGAAGCAAAACTTAGCCGCTACAAAGTTTATTTTTTGGCAGCCATCATTGTAATACTACTTTTAATTGCCATTGTCATCTATTTCAGGCAAAAGGTTTCGTTAGACCGAATCCGCATGGAAAACATGGAAAAAGCCAAGTCGTTGGAGTTAGCCGATGCCATGATTAAAGGTCAGGATGAAGAACGAAAAAGGCTGGCCATGGATTTGCACGACGGGCTGGGTGCCAGGCTGGGTGCCTTACGACTAAAAGTGGATACCGTTCTTTACGAAAACCCCAACTACTACGACTTAGTCTCTGCCATCGACAGCATCGCCCGTAATGTTCGCGAGCTGTCGCACCGGATGCTGCCGGCACGACTTTCGGAGATAGGGTTGATACAATCATTGCAAAATTTAATCAAATCGGTGAATGCTTCTTCCGAGATGAACATCGACTTCCAAACCAACGTGGAAACCAGGTTGGAAGACAAATTTCAGGTCAATTTGTATTACCTTATTTATGAGCTCATTAACAACGCTATCAAACATTCTAAAGGAAAAAATCTTACTATTCAGTTGTTTTTTGAAAATGAAATGTTAACTTTATCGGCCGAAGACGACGGCGTGGGCTTTGATACTAGTAAAAAGGGAGAAGGACACGGATTAAATAATATCAGGCAACGCGTTGATTATTTGGGCGGTAAGTTATTAATCGAATCACAGGAAGGCTATGGTTCGGCATTTATGATTGAAATACCCATGCATTAATATGATATATTTGTACCTCATCGACGATCACCCTCTTTTTATCAATGGTGTAAAGGCTGTATTAGAAACAGATTCCGAACTGGCTGTTTTAGGTTCCGCAAATTCTTGTAAAGAGGGATTCGAGAACATGAATACCGATGTCGTTGACATTATCTTGCTCGACCTGTTAATGCCTGAAGTAAATGGTGTTACCTGTGCAAAATCGTTAAAAAGGCTGTTTCCCGAAATCAAACTTATTGCCCTTACCGGCGAACTGGACGAAAACTTGTTACACGATGCCTGGCTGAGTGGCATGGATGCCATTTTGCTTAAATATTGTGGCCGGGATGAACTCATTGAAACCATTAAAACCGTAAGTCAGGGCAATAAAATAATTGGTAAAAATGTACCTTATTTTTTCAGTCTAGAAAAAAATACCAGAACCGATATTCCAAAGCTAACACGTAGAGAAGAAGATGTGCTTAAATTATTGGCACTTGACCTTTCGAGACGTGAAGTTAGCGAGCGACTCTCCATTTCACTGGATGCCGTACATTTTCACTGTAAAAATTTATTTAGGAAGTTTAATAAAAATAAAATTACCTCCCTGTTAACCGAAGCACGACGACTTAGCATCATCAGATAGCGATTTTACCTCTTTTTTTCCCTATGCATCTATATATGTACGTCTTAAGTGTTTTTTGATGCAATTTTACGTGTCCTGAAAATTAATCTGCCAAAAAAAACCTACCATTAATGGTAGGAAAAAACCTACCATGTTCCTCCCTTGTTTTGCCTTTTCGCATGTTGTATTTTAGCAGAAAATAATTTAAAACAATACGACTATGATTAATGTGTTTATTATTGATGATCATCCAATAATGGTGGACGGGTTGACAGATGCTTTTAAAGACAAGAAAGACGGGATCAACATAGCAGGTTTTGCTTACTCGGCCAAACAGGCACTAAAAAAACTACGTAACACCCCGGCCGATGCCATTATTCTCGACCTGGCCATGCCGGGTGTTAGCGGCGTTGAATTGTGCACGGCCATTAAAAGCTTGTTCCCCGAGAAAAAAATCGTCGTACTCACCGGCGAAAGCGATATCCTGATGTTAAAAAACGTGTGGATCAATGGTGCCGACGCCATCTTGTCAAAATACTGCGGCAAATACGAAATTAAAGACACCATTGAAAAGGTACTCGAAAACCGGCGCATAATCGACAAAGATATCAGGCACTATTTTGAGGAAGCGATGCAGAATAATTAGTGATTGTCTTTAATGTCCGATTTCTTCGTTATGCTTGTTTTTAAAACAGTCATTTACAAAAGCAAACTCCTTGATTTTCAAAACTTCGCAAACCTCGAACCCGAACATTCTGAACTAAACACCGACTTTATAGACAGACACTAATTAGCAGCATAACATACCAACTTACTGTTCTTTTAGGCTCTTTCCCAATAACAACATTATCATCAGCTTGCTACGATTGGGATACAAAACCTTACGTTGGACATAAACCCAACATTCAAAAATAACAAACTAAACTCGGGCAGCTAAAGTTGTCCGAGTTTAATTTGTTCTACCTTTCCCCTACCTTAAAATAAGTTTTGTGGTAAAGGTTTTATCATCCTTTATCAAACTAACCAGATACAAGCCCTGGTTTAGGTTATTCAGGTTATTAATCACCTTGGTGGTGCTATTCATCTGCCCGGCATAAACCGTTTGGCCTGTTAAGTTCAAAACACGAATTTCCGCATTATCCCAATACTTATCGACCGCAAGGTGAATGGATTTATTGACCGAATAGATGATCGGGTCAGCACCTGCTCCCACTTCATCAACCCCAACAGCTCCCCAGTCTTCAACGGTCATGTCGTCCATAAAAACGCCATA
>JANTGU010000348.1 GCA_024762735.1 Bacteroidales bacterium
AATTAATCTTTAGCGCATGAGCCTGGGCATACTGCAAGGTAAGCAACGCGTTTAAGCCTGTTCCAAAACCTACTTCAAAAATATTTAACACGCGGTGTGGAGAAGTCACGGCTCTTAAGCCCGCTTCGATGAAAATATGATTCGGCTCATGTATGGCGCCAAATGCACTGTGATAATGCTCGCCAAAACGATGGCTAAAAAGCGTATGAGACCCATCTTTGCTTAATACAATATCCTTCCTAACTGAAGCGTGATCATTCATGTAAATTTTAATTTATCGCAAACGTAGCTATTTTTCCCACACCCCCTCATTTTAAAGCCGATTTATCCAATTGTTAAGAGTTCTAAATAATAAAGGATTATTTGCGCAAAATAATTACTTTTGCCAATTACACTGAAAAAATATCTATGGGAAAAAATATTCGGGATGAGGCTGATATTGTGCTGGAAAACGTGGTAAAAGCCATGCAGGACAAAAAAGCCAAAAACATTGTGAGTCTTGATTTAAACAGCATACCCAACGCGGTTACACACTATTTCGTTATTTGTAATGCCCCCTCCAAAACGCAGGTGGATGCCATTTACGAAAACGTGGTGGAGTTGGTAAAGAAAAACTGTGGCATCAATCCGGTTAACCGCGAAGGAGTTAGCAATTCCGAATGGATTTTACTTGATTATTTTGACGTGGTGGTGCACATCTTCCAGAATGACACCCGGGCATTTTACAAGCTCGAGGATTTATGGGCAGATGCGCCCCGCAAAGAGTACAAAAGTGATGATTAATTTGTAGAGAAAAACAGAAAATGACAGATAATAAAAAAGAGAATAAAAACAAACCACCGGTTTTACCTTTTGGCCCTGAAGGCAATAAAAACAAAAAACCAAAATTCAATTTTTACTGGATTTACGGGATATTGCTGCTCGTCTTCATCGGCATGCAATTTTTTTTCAGCGACACTACTACCAAAAAAACCGATTGGGGTGCCCTGCAGACCATGCTTAAGGATGGCGATATAGAAAAAATCGTTTTGGTCAACAAGGAGTTTGCTGAAATCTACCTCAAGCCCGAGGTATTAAAAGAGGAAAAATACAAAGATGTAAATAAACAATCGAACTTTGGCGGGGAAAGACCACAGTTTACCTACACGGTTATTTCGCCTGATAAATTTGATGAAAAGGTGGCTAAAGTACAAGAGGGAATGGAAAACCCAATTTACGTGCAGAGTGAAGTCCGTTACGACTGGACCTCTGATATGCTAAACATCGGTTTTTATATCCTGCTGCTTTTTGGTGCCTGGTACTTTATCATGCGCATGATGAGTCGTGGCGGTGGCGGTGCCGGCGGCCAGATATTTAACATCGGGAAATCAAAAGCCCAGGTGTACGACAAAAACACTTCCGTGAACATCACCTTCAAAGATGTGGCCGGTCTGGAAGAAGCGAAAGTAGAAGTAAAGGAGGTCGTCGACTTTTTAAAAAGTCCTGAAAAGTACACCCGCTTGGGAGGTAAAATTCCTAAAGGTATCTTGTTGGTAGGCCCTCCGGGAACCGGCAAAACGTTGCTGGCCAAATCAGTGGCGGGCGAGGCACACGTTCCTTTCTTTTCAATTTCGGGTTCCGATTTTGTGGAGATGTTCGTGGGAGTTGGAGCTTCGAGGGTGCGCGACCTGTTTAAGCAGGCTAAAGACAAATCACCCTCCATTATTTTTATTGATGAGATTGATGCCATCGGCCGTGCCAGGGGGAAAAGCCCCATGACCGGTTCTAACGACGAACGCGAAAATACCCTCAACCAGCTGCTCACCGAGATGGATGGATTTACACCCAACTCGGGGGTCATTATCATTGCGGCTACCAACCGCGCTGACATATTAGATAAAGCGTTGATGAGAGCCGGACGATTTGACCGGCAAATTCATGTGGAACTGCCTGACCTGAACGAACGGAAAGAGATTTTCAAAGTACACATGCGTCCTCTTAAACTAAACAAAACAGTGGACGAAAAATTTCTGGCAAAACAAACACCGGGATTTTCAGGAGCCGATATTGCCAACGTTTGTAACGAGTCGGCACTGATTGCCGCCCGTAACGGACACAAAGACATCACCCGTCAGGATTTCATGGATGCCATCGACAGAATTATCGGTGGTTTGGAAAAGAAAAACAAGATTATTTCGCCCAACGAGAAAAAAGTAGTCGCACACCACGAAGCGGGACATGCCACCACCAGCTGGCTGCTTGAACATGCGCACCCGCTTGTTAAGGTTACCATCGTGCCGCGTGGCAAATCGCTGGGTGCTGCCTGGTACCTGCCCGAAGAACGTCAGATTACCACTTATGCACAGATGTTTGACGAAATTACTGCTACCCTGGGGGGCCGTGCCGCCGAACAGGTCATTTTTGGTGAAATATCAACCGGGGCACTCAACGACCTCGAAAAAGCTACTAAACAGGCCTATGCCATGGTGGTGTACTACGGCCTTAGTAAAAAAATCGGGAACATCAGCTACTTCGACTCCACCGGTCAGCAGGAGTACTCCTTTAACAAGCCTTTCAGCGAGAAGACCAACGAGGTAATTGATGCCGAAATAAAGAAAATTTTAGAAGAAGCCTACCAGCGCGCCGTTAAAATCCTGACCGAAAACAAAGAAGGTCTGAAACAACTGGCAGCCAAACTGCTGGAAAAAGAGGTTATCTTTGGCGAAGACCTGGAGCATATCTTTGGCAAACGCCCGTGGGGAAATGCCATGGAAATTATGGAAGCCGAGGAGGAAAAAAGCAACAACAAGGCTAAAGAAGTAAAGAAAGAGAGCACAAAACCTGCTCAGGATAAGATTGTTGACAAAGCTGATCCGGCAGAGACAAGCAAGCCGGAAAAAAAGGATAATAGCAAAAAAAGTAAAAAAGAAGCTGTCCCCGACAAGGAGGATAAGCCCAAAAAATAAACTTTGTTATGCCCATTAAAGAAACCACCACCAAGGAAAAAATTCTGACAAGTATCCGCAACGCGCTAATCACCAAGCGGGAAAACCCCTTTGACAGAATCAACTTCGACGAGGCC
>JANTGU010000349.1 GCA_024762735.1 Bacteroidales bacterium
GACGTGGTGGGCATGTCAACCGTGCCGGAGGTCATTGTGGCCGTGCATCAGGGGATGCGTGTGGCGGCTGTTTCGGTGGTAACTGATATTTGTGATCCGGATAACCTGGAGCCCATCGTGATAGAAAAAATCTTAACCAATGCAGCCATTGCCGAAAAAAACCTGGTCAAGCTTTTCCGCAGGCTGGTGGCAGAAGTGTAGGTTAAGCAACGAGATGGTTGTTTTCCGCGAACCTTTCAAGTCAAGGAAGAATATGCGCAGAGACTTGAAAGGTTACATTTGCAGGGTTTCTCTCAGCGAGCGGTAAGAATTTTGCAAAGCCTCCACCGCGTCACCAGGTTTCAACCATCTTGCTTCCGTGATATCTTCTTTGGTTTGAGGAATCAATGTGCCCTTGAAATCACTTTCCATTAAATACCAGTAGGTTTTTTTCAGGACTGTTTTTTCTTTCCATGAGTAAATGTGCCATGAATTGGTCATGGGCTTGACAATCGTCAGGTTTTCTATGCCGGTCTCTTCTTTCACTTCACGGATGGCTGCCTCGCGAGGGGTTTCACCTTTTTCAATTTTTCCTTTGGGAAGGTCCCAAATGCCAAACCTTTTTATAAAAAGAGTATATCCTTCCTGATTTTTAACCACCCCACCTGCTGCTTCCACGTAAGTGTAAAACTCTTTCAAATAGCCCAGCATCACCTCCGGGTCGGTGCCATAAAAGCATAAATCAACCGGTTCATCCTCCTCCTGCCATTCACGCAACGCCAGGCAGAGGTCGTTGATGTTACTTATTTTAATGTTTTTTATTTTTTCGCAAGGCGAATCGCTTAATAGGAAAGCTTTGTTTAAGTGGAAAATCTTGTACATTTGCGGCATGATATTAAATTCGGAAACGGCAACTTTGGTTGCAGAAAAACTATTGCAAATTAAAGCAATAAAACTCAATGTTAACAATCCTTTTACCTGGGCATCGGGTTTAAAGTCACCCATCTATTGTGACAACAGGATTACGCTCTCCTTTCCCGAACTTCGTACCTACATTCGTCAACAGCTGGTAAAAGCCATCCAGGATCATTTTGAAGGGGTGGATGTTATCGCCGGGGTGGCCACGGCCGGTATTCCTCAGGGGGTGTTGGTGGCTGAAGCGTTGGGGTTGCCTTTTGTGTACGTGCGATCATCAAAAAAATCGCATGGATTGACCAATCAAATCGAGGGCAGGCTTAACAGTGGTCAATCGGTGGTGGTGGTTGAAGATTTGGTTTCGACCGGAAAAAGTAGTCTGGCTGCCGTGGATGCGTTGCGTGATGCCGGAGCCATAGTAAAGGGGATGGTGGCTATTTTCACGTATGGTCTGGAGGTGGCAGATGCTAATTTTTCTGAAAAAAACTGTGGGTTGATTACGTTGTCCGATTATGATCACTTAATTCAGCTTGCCGTGACGAATGATTACGTTCCGGAAGGCGATAAATATACACTGATGGAATGGAGAAAGAGTCCTCAGGAATGGAGTAATAACTTTGAAAAACAATAATATGCATATATCTGGAAAATCGGTGGTGGTAAACAAAAACATTCGCGATGTTTTTAACTTTTTAGCAGACTTTAATAATTTTGAGCATTTAATGCCTGATCAGGTGTCCGATTGGCAGTCGGATTCCGACAGTTGCTCTTTCACGGTGAAAGGCATGGGGAAAGTGGGGATGAAATATGCCAAAAAGGATATGCCAACCTATCTCGAGATGGTTCCTTACGGGAAGTCTCCCATTTCGTTTGCGCTGAAGATTACCTTGGCAGAAGAGGGTGCTGCCACGCGTGCTACCGGTGAGGTGGATGCTGACCTTAATCCCATGCTGGCCATGATGGCTAAACGTCCGTTGGAAAATCTTATCAATGAGATTACGTCAAAGCTGGCTTTGACAATGTAGCGGTTTAGTCCTGCAAAAACTCAACCTCCTTAAAGCCGTATACCCGTTCGCAGCCATCATCTGATACGAGTTTGAGTTGGCCAAATTCGTCAATACCAACTATCTTGGCAGTAAAAATACCCTCTTTATCCTTAAAGCGGTTGGGCTGTTCGAGGCGATAGAGGTTTTTAACATATTGTAGGTTGATGCTATCCCGTTGAGCCTGGTTTGTGAGATTATTCATATAAGCGCTAAAACGCTGTAATATCTTTGTCAGCACCTCTTCAGTTCGGAATGTTTGTCCCGTTTCAATAAACAATGAGGTAGGGTTAGGGGCGTCCGAATGAAAAATCTTTTGATTCACATTCAACCCGACACCAATCACCGAGAAATCAATTTCATTGCTCTTAACAAAGTTCCGTATCAGCACACCGGCTATCTTTTTGTCAGCCACGTAAAGATCGTTGGGCCATTTGATGGTAACCTGTTTATCACGAATCACCTCTGAAACAACCTCTAAAAGGGATAGTGAAGTAATCTGAGTAAGGACAAATTGGTCGGAAGGCTCGATAAATTTGGGGAAACAGGTAATGGAGAAGGTCAGGTTCTTACCGGCAGCACTCTCCCAGAAATTGCTGCCATAACCTTTTCCCTCGGATTGGTAGTTAGCGATGATAACGGTGGGTACTGTTAGCTCACCCTTTTGGTAAAGCCTTACGGCCTCCTCGTTGGTCGAGTCCAATGTCTGATAAGTAAGCAGGTTAAAATCCACGATAATAGTATTGATTAAAGCAAGTACCTTGCAACAATAGGCATTCTCCTTCCCATGCCAAACGCCTTGGAAGATACTCTCAAAATGGGTGGTGTTTGGTAGCGTTTGTACTCATTGGTGTTTACCATCTTCAGGATTCTGTCCACAAGTGCTTTGTCGTATCCCATGGCCACAATTTCGTGGGGTCCTTTTCTGTTTTCGATGTATTGATACAGAATCACATCCAGGATGTCGTAATCAGGTAACGAGTCCGAGTCTTTTTGATCCGGCCTCAGCTCAGCTGACGGGGGCTTGGTAATGATGTTTTCAGGAATAACCTCCTGGTCTTTATTGATAAACCTGGCCAGGTCGAACACCTGCGTTTTATAAACATCCCCC
>JANTGU010000350.1 GCA_024762735.1 Bacteroidales bacterium
CCTACATGTTGCTGGACGAGGCTTCGGTAACAGGAACGGCCAATATATTAATGGCTGCCGTGATGGCCGAGGGCGAAACCACCATTTTTAATGCCGCCTGCGAACCTTACCTGGTTCAGCTGGCAAAAATGTTAAACAGCATGGGCGCCAACATCAGCGGCATTGGCTCCAACCGTTTGACGATAAAAGGAGTTAAAGCATTGCAAGGAACCACTCACACCATGCTGGCTGACATGATTGAAGTGGGGTCGTTTATAGGATTGGCAGCCATGACCGCCTCGGAACTGACCATCAAAGGGGTACAGCTTGGTGATTTAGGCATCATTCCGGATGTGTTTGAAAAAATCGGTGTAGGGGTGTATCAAAAAGGGGCAGATATTTTTGTTCCACGGTACGACCACTACGCCATTAAAACTTTTATCGACGGCTCGATTATGAATATCTCGGATGCACCCTGGCCCGGTTTTACGCCAGACCTTATCAGCATCATTCTTGTCGTCGCCACGCAAGCAAGAGGCAGCGTACTCATTCATCAAAAAATGTTTGAAAGCCGATTGTTTTTCGTGGATAAGCTTATCGACATGGGTGCCCGAATTATTCTATGCGACCCGCACCGGGCCACGGTGATTGGTCTTGACAGAAACCCTTCGCTAAGGGGCATTACCATGACATCACCGGATATCAGAGCCGGGGTAGCACTGCTTATTGCTGCCCTTTCGGCCAACGGTACCAGCACCATCGAGAACATCGAGCAAATCGACCGGGGTTACCAAAATATTGACAAACGACTTAGAGCCCTGGGGGCAGCTATTGAAAGGGTCGAGTGACACTCAATGAACGAGGTAGCTCGCGTGAGGGATTGCAGCGGCACCCCACAGCCACGCTTCCAGCGTGGCGAGGAGTATAGCGGAAAGCCCGACCCGACGTTAGGAGGGGCACGCCCAAATAAAAAAAACTTCAAATATTTTAAATTGCCGAATATTTTTTTAGTCATTAGCCTTTGGTTTTTTATACCGTGCGCGTACTTAAAACCTGTCAATTTGACCGTTAAATTAATTGGCAAATATTTTGTGTAGGTTGGGCAACTTGCAAAAGTTACAGAATGAATATTAAGGAGGAAAAATAGTTATGAAAGAAAATAAAAATAAAGAGCAGAATCCGGAAGTGGAAGATGTTCAGTTTGAAGATCAGCATACTGAAGAGAAAAAGAGCAAAGGAAAAGGCCGTAAAAAAAAGCCCACAAAAGAGGAAAAATTGTTGGCGGAGAAGGAAGAGCTTGAGCAAAAATATAATGAATTAAACGACCGGTTTTTGAGGCTCTACTCGGAATTTGACAATTTCAGAAAACGTACTGCCAAAGAGAAACTGGAGCTTATTAAATCGGCTTCGCAAGATTTAGTGGTGGACTTGTTGCCTGTGTTGGATGACTTTGAAAGAGGCTTGAAAGCTTTTGAAGATCATCATGCTGACCCCGAGTTAATCAAGGGCGTGGAGCTTATTTATAATAAGTTTTACAACATTTTGAAACAGCGCGGGCTTAAGCCTATGGAGTCGATGGGCAAAGAGTTTAACACCGATTGGCACGAAGCCCTGACCAACATTCCTGCTCCTTCGGAAGAGATGAAAGGCAAAGTGGTGGACGTGATACAAACGGGATACCTGTTAAACGACAAGGTAATCCGCTACGCAAAGGTAGTTGTGGGCAACTAAGGCCGCGAAAAATAAATGAGCAGATTAAGTCATTCCAAAAGCAATTTTTCGGGGTGACTTAGTGCTGTTTACACAGGTTGGTAAAAAGAATTAATATTGATATTGCAGCATGAGCAAAAGAGATTATTACGAAGTACTCGGGGTTACTAAAACGGCCACGGAGATAGAGATTAAGAAAGCTTACCGGAAGATGGCCTTAAAGTACCATCCCGATAAAAATCCCGACAACAAAGAGGCGGAAGAGAAATTTAAAGAAGCTGCCGAAGCTTACGAGGTGTTGAGCAATGCAGACAAGCGCCAGCGGTACGACCAGTATGGTCATGCCGGCGTGGGTAGTGCGGCCGGGGGCGGATTTGGTGGCGGTGGCATGTCGATGGATGACATTTTCAGCCATTTTGGCGATATCTTCGGGGGTGCTTTTGGTGGCGGTGGCGGCTTTGGCGGCGGTGGCCGGCGAAGGGTTAACCGCGGTTCGAACCTCAGGGTAAAAGTAAAGCTCACCCTGGAAGAGATGGCCAACGGGGTAGAGAAAAAAATTAAACTTCACAAATACGTGGCTTGTACCGCTTGTAATGGCACGGGAGCCGAGGATGGCAGCTCGCGCCAAACTTGTCCAACCTGTCACGGGTCAGGGCAGGTAACCCGCGTTACCAATACTTTTTTGGGCCAGATGCAAACCTCGTCAACCTGCCCACAATGTGGCGGTGAGGGGCAGATCATTACCAAGCACTGTCATGTTTGTCATGGCAACGGCATTGTAAAAGATGAAGAGGTTGTTACCATTAACATTCCTGCCGGGGTAAATGGCGGCATGCAGCTTAGCCTGAATGGTAAAGGAAACGCGGGAGCCCGTGGGGGAATTAACGGCGATTTAATCGTGTTGATTGAAGAGGAGCCCCACGAGTCGCTGAAGCGCGATGGCAACAACCTGATTTACGATTTATATATCAATTTTGCCGATGCAGCCCTGGGCACGGAGGTTGATATTCCAACGGTGAACAAAAAAGTACGGATTAAAATTCCGGCCGGCACCCAGGGAGGAAAAGTGTTACGTTTGCGTGGCAAGGGATTGCCCGATGTAAACGGGTACGGAAGCGGTGACTTGCTCATCAACGTTAATATTTGGACCCCTCAAAAGCTATCCCAGGAGGAGGTAGTCATGATGGAAAAGCTGAAAGACTCAGACAATTTCAGGCCAAACCCCTCTGCCAAAGACAAAAGCTTTTTTGAAAGAATGAAAGAGTATTTCAGATAGAAGCTCTTGAAATTTGAGTTTTAGAATTTATAAACGCCCCTGCATATGACCTATTTACGAGCTTTAGATGTAACCAAAACC
>JANTGU010000351.1 GCA_024762735.1 Bacteroidales bacterium
CCTTTTTGAAAGATACCGTTAATTTGATACTCGGCAAACACGTTAATATATTTCCACCCAAAACGCAGGGTTGGACCATAAGTATATTGATCGAGATGCTCGATTTTCTTTTCCTTGATCATCACCCTTTTGTTGTCTGACGCACGGTTGCCATAGTATTTTTGTTTGCTATCGATGGTAAACCCGAAATTAAATCCGACACTTAACTTAATGTCGTTCTTAAACCTGAATTTAATATCCATCGGGATGTAAAAATAGACCACGTTTACTTTACTCCTGCGGTAATCAACCGTGATGGGGCTAAACAAAATAGAGTCGCCTTTAATATCCCCAATGGTGGAATTGGAATAAAGGTTATGACTCATGATGCCGGGTCCCACCCCAAAGCCTACCGAGCCACTTTCGTTCAGTAAAAAATTATACTGCATAAAAACATTGGCTCCCTGGTTAATGGTACGTGTAACCATTTTGTCGGGCTGATTTAACCAAATGTCGGTATATACATCAACCCCCACGGTAACTTTACGTTTGGCACTTTCGCTAATTATCTGGGCGCTCATCTCCTGCACTGCCAACAGCGCGAATAAAAAGGAGATGATAAAGATTTTTTGTTTCATGATATATACGTTTGTAAGATGCAAAGATACTATTTAATGTGTCAGGAGCTCGTCGAGCAGCTTCTTAATTTTTCCCGTATTCCACCGGGCGGCTCCTTTCTTTTTCAACACCACTTTCCCGTTTTTATCCAAAATGAAAGTAGTCGGGATGCTCTCGGTTTGAAATTCCACCGGAAGCCGGTCGTAGAGGTAAAACGGTGCCTCGGTGTATTTATTTTTCGCCAAAAAGCTTTTCACTTTTTCGGAACCTTCGCTGCTTACCAAAATAAAGTTCACCCTGTCGCCATAGGTTTCGTAAACATCAAGGATAGAAGGTAGTTCGGCAATACAGGGGGGACACCAGGTAGCCCAAATATTAACAAAAACAGGTTTATTGTTGAGTTGTTGAAGGCTCACAGGATGCAGCGACAGATCGTAAACATTCCATTGTTCCGATTGGCTGCTCATGGTAAATTGCTCGTCGGCATCCAACGTGGAAGGGGGTAGCGATGTTAAGCGGATGAAAAAAGCAGCCACATCTTTTCTTGTTCCGGGGTTGATGAGCAACACCAATATCACCACGAAAACAACATCGAAAAAAATGCTTAAGGGTTTCTTTTTTTTAAGATAGTTGCAAAAAAAAGCAGGCTTTGTACATTTCATTAACGGTACCCTTTTAGTTTAGAGCGTTTGTCGAGCAGGTCATCAATCTCTTCGTCGGTAAGGTTTGGATTTTTAAGCATCTCATCAAGCTCTTGTAAGGTAAGCTCATCGGAGGTTTTGGCAACAGGGGTAACATGTACATCTACCGAGGTATCTTCCTCAACAGACAACGCCTCCTCCCCTACTTCGTTACGAAGCTGGAGCACCAGCTGGTGCACCATATCCTTAACCGATTCGCCAAACTGCCCCTGAAGCTGCTGAGCAATATCATCCTTCATGGTTTCGTAGTTTGTAAAAAACATTTGAAACTGTTGAAGCATAAAGTTGTTGACTCCCGGGATATTGGAAGTATCGCTGCCTTTCATCAATTGGTTAAACAACCTGAAAAGCTCGTCAAGCTCTTGTCTGAATTTTTCATCGTCCATAGTACCGGCAAAATTAATAATAAATGTTTGGTTGCCTTACAGGTTTTGTTTTTTTAACGAAAAAGAAAAATTACACCTCATCATACCAGCTGGCATACATGTTATAATTGTTCGAGATGCGATGCACCTCGCCTTCCAGCAGCGATGGATCCATATCTTTAATTTTTTTGGCAGGCACACCGGCAAACACGCTACCCGATTTCACCACCGTATTTTTTGAAACCACTGCACCGGCCGCAATGACCGTGTTGCTTTCGATAACACATCCGTCCATCACGATGGCACCCATGCCAATCAGCACGTTATCGTGAATGGTGCATCCGTGAATAATGGCGTTGTGCGCGATGGAAACATTATCACCAATGGATACCGGGGCTTTTTGATAGGTGCAATGAATGACCACACCATCCTGAATATTAACGTTGTTGCCAATACGGATGGAATGCACATCGCCCCTGACAACAGCGTTAAACCACACGCTGCAGTCGTTGCCCATGACCACATCACCCGTGAGGGTAGCGTTATCGGCAATAAAACAATGGTCGCCCCATTGAGGGCCTACTCCTTTTACTTTTCTAATGACAGGCATATCTTTACTTTGATTTAATTTTTACTATTTTGACAATGCGGTTATAAATGATTTCCGCCAAATTCCATTCATAACCATTAAAATTAGTTGTATTATTGAATTGAACTACCACCAAGTCCCTGTCCTTGAAATATTTTGCAATGCTTTGGTAACCCGGAAGCAGCCCTGTATGTTCATAAACGTAAAGTGAAGAATATATTGCCTGCTCACCTTCATCAAATACTGACCCATCATTTAATGCCCGCAAAAATTTGCCTACATCTTCTGCTGTAGCTATCATTAAACCAGTATTTTCATACTTGAAATCGGTTTCAACGCCCTCATAATACCCACTCATTACATCGTCCATATTTACTTCACTCAGTGAACCAAAAGTATGTTTAAGCCCAAGTGGAATCAATATTTTCTCTTTGATATACTGTTGGTGGGGAAAGCCTACAGTTTTATCGATGAGATCTTCAATCAGCATGTAATTGGTATTTGAATAACCATAGTCTTTACCCGGTTCAAAGTCGGCTGGCAAATCCAAGGCATAGGCCAATGTTTCTTGTCTGTTTTTTGGTGGGTTTGTCCAATAATCAGGATGATTCACAAAATTTGGAATGCCACTCCGATGCTGCACCATCATCCTCAAAGTTATCTTGTCTGAAAATTCAATTCTTTCCGCAAGTTCCGGAAAATATTCAGCCAGTGTTTTATCCAATGACAAACGCCCCTCTTTAACTAATTTTGTAGTAGCCACAGGCAGGTATAACTTTGTAA
>JANTGU010000352.1 GCA_024762735.1 Bacteroidales bacterium
TTTTTTCGGGGTTGTTTTTTTGGCTGTATTCGTTTTTTTGCCACTCACTTTTTTAGTGGCACTTTTATTAGCCGGCTCCTTAAGCCTGTTACCCTGTTTTATCTTGTTTTTTGCTGGAGGCATAGTTACTATTTTCTAACCTGCAAAGGTAACAATAATACAGTTACCTAAATAATACAGGTTAAGCAGTAAAAAGCTGACGTATTATGAAGAAGCCCCATTCCATCTAACTATCTTCAGGTAGTAAACAGGCAGTCTGGCCTATGCGCCGGAAGACATTTCTCTTACTGAATTAAATACAACTTAATTATTTAACCATTCTCATCACCTTGTTCCAGCGAATTTTACCGTTTAGCCATGATTTGTTGGGATCCAGCGAAAGCCATACAAATTCGGCTTTACCCACGATGTGGTTTTGTGGCACGAATCCCCAGTAGCGCGAATCGGCTGAATTATGGCGGTTGTCACCCATCATCCAGTAATAATTCATTTTAAAGGTATAGCTGTCAGCCGGCTTGCCGTCGATATAAGCTTTACCATTTTTGACAGTGAGGTTGTTGTGCTCGTACACCCTGATGGCTCGTTTATACAATGCCAGGTTTCGGGGCGTAAGTTTGATGGTGACTCCTTTTTTCGGAATCCACAGGGGACCAAAATTGTCACGGTTCCAGTCAAAATTAGGGTCTTGCGGGAAGATATCAGCGTCGCGAACCCCGGCAGGCTCGTTCAGCACTTCAATTTTTTTAACTACCGGAAGTTTCAACAGGGCATCACGCGCTTCTTCGGTGAGTACATAGATAAAGTCTCCCGGCAGGTTGGTTCTTCCCCCCTCGGTTATATTCAGCTTGTCCAACACTTTCGGGTTGATGCTGCTGCCATCGGTAAACACATGATATTGAAATTGCTGTTTCCCGGGATTATGAATAAGCTTACCGTTGATATACACTTCGCGATCTTTAATCTGTAAGCTGTCGCCCGGTAAGCCAATGCATCGTTTAATGTAATTTTCCCGTTTATCTACCGGACGGTAAACAATGTCACCAAAATTACGCTTGTCGGTCCACACTCGTTTCCTGCCATACTCCTTCACCAGGGAATAGTAGCTCACGTTACTTTGGAATCGGGTAGAAACGGTATCCCCGGCAGGGTAATTAAACACCACGGCATCAAAACGGTTTACCTTACCAAATCCCGGAAACCGGATATCAGGAAACTCAATCCACTCCAAATACGACTTAGTACTTTTTGTTAAGGGCATGGTATGGTGCACAAACGGAAACGACAACGGGGTGTTGGGCAACTTGGGGCCATAGGCCATTTTGCTGACAAAAAGATAATCGCCCACCAGCAACGACTTTTCCATCGACGAGGTAGGAATGGTGTAGGCCTCCATGATAAAAGTCCGGATAATGGTTGCCGCTACCACGGCAAAAATAATGGCATCAGTCCACTCGCGCGCTACACTCTTCTTTCTTTCAGGCTGATCGTCAGGGTCGACAAATGTTTCATCATTTTTAAAAGTTATCCATGGAAAGTAGATAAATGGAAAGACCACTGCCAAAAACTGTTCTCCCAGTCCGTACTTACCAAACGCTTTGGCCAGCTCAACCAGCATAAGCATGTACATAAACACGTTGATAAAGGGAAAAAGCAGCAGTAAATACCACCACATGGGCTTTTTTATGATTTTAAGAAAAACATAGAGGTTATAAAACGGAATCAGCGTACTCCAACCATTTTGGCCGGCTTTTACAAAGGCTCCCCAAAGGAAGATGGTGGGAAGGGTAAATAAAATAGGCAGAACGATAATAAACTCAAGCATAATAATTATTTTTTCTGGCACAAAAATGCATCATTTTTACCTTTTTCAGGCGTTAATTATTGTTAATCGTAAAACGAGTGCAAAGCTAAAAATAGTGCGCAATATCATGACAACTAAAAAAGAAAAAGGCCGGAGTTTGTAACACCGACCTGATTCACCAAAACCAAATTTACATTTACCAACAGGTTCCCTCCTGATGATGCACTCCTTTACCAATTGACGTGCCAAAAATTCAGAACATCTGAAACAGCGTTGGTTAAGCAATTACAACACCCATCATCATCAAAACAACCCTATCAAATTACGGAAACGGATAACCGAAAATTTAAAGCCAACCATTTTTTAACTAAATTGCCGCCTTTATGAAAAGGCATATCATTTTACTATTTCTTGGATTATTTACCCTTACCGCTTTGAGTGTGCAAGCCGGTGATATTGATAGTTTGCGCCGGAAAATGGCTGTATCCTCCAACGATACAGCCAGACTGCTGCTGCTTAAAAAAATTGCTGATACCTATCTAAGCCAAAGTACCGACTCGTCCATGCGGTATGCCCGTAAGATGCTCAAGCTGGCCAAACAAAAGCAGATGTATTACTACCTATCGGATGCGTTTGATTTAATGTGTAATGTGTATGAAAAATTGGGAAATCTCGACAGTTGCATCATTTACTACGATTCGGCTTCACAATATGCAACCTTGATACACGATACGGTGGGCGTTATCTATTTTACCAACAACAAAGCCGGTATCTACATTAAAACAGGCGGCTACTTTAATGCGTTGCAGGCTTTTGAAGAGGTAAAAAAGATTGGCGAGAAAAGCAACGATTATGCCGGTGTGGCTGCAGCCCTTAACAACATCGGAGTGGTGTATCACTATCTTGGCGACGACAAAACATCGCTCGATTATTTTATTCAGGCCTATCAGTTACGGCTTGTGCACAACATCACGCAAAAGCTGGCCTACTCTCTTAATAACATAGGAGCCATCTATTCAAAATACGGCAATTATGAGGAGGCCATAGGTTACCATAAAAAGGCCATGAAAACAGCCCGGGAACTGGGAGATGATTATAATTACCTGGTATCGCTGCTAAACCTTGGTCTCGACTATCGCTATTTGCATGACAACACGCGCTCTCTCGACTATTACCAAAAAGCACTGACAGAGAGCAGAAAACAGGGTAATAAAACGCTGGAATCG
>JANTGU010000353.1 GCA_024762735.1 Bacteroidales bacterium
CAATTCCTTCCGAAGCATTTTTGTAAAGCTTTCTCACAATGGTGCCGTCGCTATTTTTAATGGTAAAGACAAAGTAAGGTCCAACTTCATCGTTTTCATTGTCAAGCTCCTCTTTGGTTGGCTGTGGAATGGGTTCACTATTTTTAAACAACTCCTTCTCTTTTTTCAACCTTTCCTGTTTTAAGGTTTTCGGAACCTCTTTTACATAATAGGTAAAGGTTGCACCACAAGCAGGATTTTTGGCATGGTATACCGCCGAGCCTTCGCCGTAACGATCGCCATCCTGAACATACATGAGTGCATCTTTTACAGGAAACAGGATAGCTTTTTCGCTGTCAAGACGCTTTTTGGAAATCTCGCGAAGCGGTTCATAGTTGTCAAGGATATAAAATCCCCGGCCAAAGGTGGCAATCACCAAATCGTTTTCGCGCTCCTGAATTTTAATGTCGCGTACCGGAATATCGGGCAGACCGCTGCCCAGCTTCATCCAATGATGACCGCCATCCAGGGTAAAATAAATTCCAAACTCGGTACCGGCAAACAGCAAATCTTTGTTCACAGGATCCTGCTGAATGCTATGCACCACTTGATCTTTTGGCAGATCGTTAACCATAGAAACCCAGGTTTTCCCCTTGTCGTTACTCTTTAAAAGATAGGGTTTCAAATCGTCGCTTTTAATATTATTAAACGAAGCATACACCACATTGGCATCAAAACGCGAAGGGCAAATATCGCTTACGTAGGTGTACTCGGGAACGCCCGGGAAGGTGGTAATTTTTGTCCATGAGCCCCCGTTATCTTCCGTTACCGAAATGACCCCGTCATCGCTGCCCACATAAAGCAGCCCCTCTTGAACAGGTGACTCAGCCAACGACACAGCGGTTCCCCATTGCGAGGTAGAGACATCTTTAGCCACCGCGTCAGACGGCCAGTACTTACCCATTACCTTGAACTGGTTGCGATCTTCGTCGCGGGTAATGTCTCCGGAAATCTCTTTCCAGGAGTTGCCCCTGTCGTTGCTGACAAAAACTTTATTCGAAGCCATGTACAGGCGGGTTCCCTTAAAAGGACTGATGATGAAAGGAGCATCCCAATTCCAGCGGAAGGTAAGCTCGTCTTTGGCAGGAACCGGTTTTATTTTAATCTTCTCGCCCGACTTACGGTCGTAGCGATAGATGTTTCCGTATTGATAGGCCGAGTAAACAATGTCCGGATTATCGGGGTCGCTGGCCTGCCAAAAACCGTCGCCACCCAGGGTGGTAACCCACTCGCAGCTGGTAACGCCTCCCCGCTTGATGTTGCGACTTGGGCCACCCACGCTGTTGTTATCTTGCGTACCACCGTAAACCCAGTAAAAAGGATCGGTGTTGTCAACGCTCACGCGATAAAACTGGGTAACAGGCAACGTGGTTTTATGAATCCAGGTTTTGGCACCGTCAAAAGTTTCGTAAAGGCCGCCATCGCACCCAATGTTCATATGGTCGGTATTGTTTTTATCAATCCAAAGTACATGGTCATCCACATGGCGTTTATTGTTGCCTAGATTATTCCACGTTTTACCACCGTCAACCGAAACTTTAGAAAACGTCTCCATCGAAAAGAGTTTGTTTTCGTTGAAGGGATCCATAATCAGCTCGGAATAGTACTGACCACTGCTGTAGTGATCGCTCATTTTATGAAACGACGCACCCCTGTCGTCAGACCGGTAAGTTCCGCCCTGCTTGGTAGCCTCGAACATGGCATACACCACGTTTGGATTGGAAGGGGCTACCACGATTTCCATGCCACCCTTGTCAACATTGGGAATGCCGTTGGTGAGCTTGTTCCAGGTTTTACCCGCATCGGTTGATTTATAAAAAGCCGACTCCGGGCCTCCTCCTATTTTCGTAAACTGACGACGACGACGCTGCTCGGCACCGGCATAAATAACATCGGGGTTACCTGGTTCAAAGGCCAGGTTGGCCACGCCGGTATTTTCGCTGACATACAAAACCTTTTCCCAGGTTTTGCCGCCATCGGTGGTTTTAAACACGCCTCGCTCTTCGTTAGGGCCCCAAATAGAGCCTTCGGCAGCCACGTACACCACATCGGAATTACGCGGGTCGATGAGAATCTCGCCAATTTGCCTCGACTCCTTCAATCCCATGTTTTTCCACGTTTCTCCGTCATCGCAGCTTTTGTAAATACCGTTTCCGTAGCCAATGGCGCGCTGGTGATTGTTTTCGCCCGTACCGGCCCAAATCACGTTTGAGTTGTTGGGGTCCATGGCCAGCGCCCCAATGGAATAAACGCCATTATGGTCGAACACCGGTTTAAAGGTAATGCCATCGTTGGTGGTTTTCCATATTCCTCCTGAAGCTACGCCCACGAAATAGTGGGCAAAATTATTGGGGTCAACAGCGAGGTCGGCAATACGCCCCGAAGCAAAAGCAGGTCCGATGCTGCGCCATTTAAAACTGCTGAATGCTTTAGCTTCCAGCTGATCTTTCTTCTGCTCGTCTTTCTTATTCTTCTTGGCATCTACCCTGGTCATTCCAAACAAGAAAACCAGAAGCAAAAGTGCAGTTCTGTAAAATATTGATTTATTCATAAAGCATATTAATTAAATGATACAAAAATTAAAAGAGAGTAAAGGTACTAAAAAGATGACTTCAAAATAAAATGCGTTGCATGATGGCAGAAAAAGAGAGAGAATTGTTGGCAGGAAGCAAAACAGAGCTGTTGCCGTGAGGGCAGGTTAAGACTTAGGAGATACCCCAGTCGTGCCTCCTTCGGGAGGACGTTGGGGCTGGCTTGGGCAAAAGGTACCGTCACCCCGAGCTTGCCGAGGGGTCTACTAATGACAAGCATATTGTAAGTTATAGTATTTCCATAAAATAACTAATAACTCACATTCGTACACCCCCCGGGCTAAACCCCGGGGGAGAGAGGATGTATGCAATATTATCTTCTCTCCTCCGGCTCCGTATAGCTATCGGGAAGCCCGGAGGAGAATCTTGTCATCGCGTTTTGTGGGGGGA
>JANTGU010000354.1 GCA_024762735.1 Bacteroidales bacterium
CAAAGTTAAAATGGGCGGCTTTTATGTGATGGGATCTTGGTTGATAAACAACGCGGATTACTATTACAACATGGCAGATGCAGAATTTTCTCAAATTGATTTTCGCAACTTTCATAAAGGTGTTTTCGAAATAGCCTTGAGATATTCGTACATGAATGCCAATAATTTTAAGGATGGTGATTTAAAACCTTGGTTAGCTGGTGGATCTGGCGAGATTTTTACAGCCGGAATCAACTACTTTTTTAACTACAATGTTAAACTAATGATAAATTATTCGTACGCCAACCACGACAGGTGGGCCGATGGAAAAGGAAAATATAAAACTTTTAACGTGGATTCAGAAGGTCACGACATCACCCCCACAGGTAAGGGAGGCATCGATTTCAGCACTCTTCAAGCTCGAATTTTAATCGCCTTCTAATAGAGTATTAAACATTGACAACCAATAAATACAATCAACATGAAAAAATATTTTTTTAGCACCGTCATAGCAGCACTCTTTTTTACCGGATGTGTAAAAGATGAGATGCCTGCCCCACCGGCACCCATACCGGAAAACTACACTGACATCACCATCAACGAGCTGATTACCAAAGACACCTCCGAGGTTTATTTTGTGGACGAGTCGGGAAAAGCAGCTGACTGGGTTGAGCTTTACAACAAAGGAAACAAAGCCGTGAACATTGCCGGTATGTGGATTACCGATAATCCCGGCACGGAAGCCGATTACAATCAAATTCCCGAAGGCAGCGACAATGTAACCACCATCCCTCCCAAAGGCTTTGTTGTGATCATTTGCGGTGCCAAAGATGCAGGCGGAGCAGATGTTCCGACTTCCATAGCCGATGGTAAAATCTTTGTCAACATGGGGCTCAGCTCCTCCAAAGACCACAACGTGGCCATTTACACCCCTGATACAACAGAAGTAGATCAGTCCGATGACTTTAACGGGTTAGCCGATAATAAATCTTTCGGGCGTGAAACAGATGGCACCGGTGTCTGGACAACCCTGGCAAACAAAACACCTGGGGCTTCCAACGATGGCTCGGCCCCTGTAGCAGGCACAGTGGTTATCAACGAATTCATGGCCAGCAACGACAGCTGGAATGTGCCAGGCGACAACGGGGATCAACCCGACTGGATTGAAATTTACAACACCGGCGACACCCCCATCGACATGGGCGGATGGTACACTTCTGATGCTTTGGACACACCCAATAAATACCAGCTGCCCACTGATAACCCAACCCTGACAACCGTTCCTCCTCACGGCTTCCTCGTATTAGTATGCGACGGCACCGGCGAAGGGCTGCACACCAACTTTAAGTTAAGTGGCGGTGGCGAAGAGATTGCCATTTCAAAAGATGGTCTCACCATTACCGAAGGCTATGCTTACTGTGATACTGGTTGTGACCTTGTAAATCCCGGAACCGATAACTCTACCGGCCGCGACGGCGATGGCAATGCCTCGTGGGTGGTATTTGAAAAAGATGCCAGTCGCCAGCCAACACCTGGTGCCAGTAACAATTAATAAGCCACATATAAAGTAGCATGTTGATAAGAATTAACATTATTTTTAAGGTTCTCATCACCGTAGTTTTACTTATGGCGACCATAACGTCCTGTAAGAAAAACGACGGGGGTGAGCTTCCTCCGGCTGAGCCGACCGGAAAGCTCGAAAAGTTGCAAGAGGTTGACTTAAATGTTACCGAACCTTCGGGGCTTTCGTTTGGCCCGGGAGGCAACACGCTACTCATAATAAGCGACAACACCAATAAAGTATACGAAACCGACCTGCATGGCCAGGTCATCCGTGAACTGGAATATACCGGCTCCGACCTGGAAGGGGTTGCCTATAATGCGGCTCAACAGATTGTAGCCGTGACGGAAGAGAGAAAAAGAGAAATCGTATTTCTGGATTATCCCAACGGTGCGGAAATAGAACGGCATCATATTGAAACGGGCGGCAATACTGACAACAAAGGTCTTGAGGGATTGTCGTACAACCCGAACAACAGCGCCTGGTACATGGTTAACGAAGATGTGCCCGGCGAGATGATTGTCTGGAACAAAAACTTTGAAAACATTAGCGTAACGCCGCTGAGTTTTGCTTCGGACTACTCAGGTATTTTTGTCGATACCAAAAACGCGCTGTTATACATTGTCAGCGATGAATCGATGTCGATCTACAAATGCGATTACAACGCCAATGTACTCAAAGCGTATCCACTGCCCGCCACCAAATTTGAAGGCATCGCAGTGGATACAGGGAAACAACAGGCTTATCTTGTCAACGACAAAACCGGCAAGCTTTTCATTTTTAAACTATTAAATTAACACCGATGAAAAAAACACAACATCCACGATACGAGTTCCGTATTTTTGGTAATCATTTGGAAGCCATAGAAAAACAGATCCGTGAAATGGCAAAAGAGGAACAGACGCGAAGCATGACATCCGTGTACCTGTTGGCTTCGGGCAACCCTAAAAACAACATCAAAATACGCGAGGGCGTGATGGACATCAAAGTGCTGGAAGAGGAATACGAAGGGCTGGAACAGTGGAATCCGTTTTTGGTAGGTGAATTCCCATTGAAAGCAGAAGTAATTAAAACCGTGATATTTCCCGCGCTCGGTGTTCACTCCCCTGCCTTTGAAAGAAAAGAATACACCCTGGCACAATTTGTTGACGAGCTAATGGCCGATGACCCCGACCTGAGCGTGGCATACGTGTTAAAAAAGCGGCATGGCTACCTCATTAAAAATGTGATTACCGAAATAGCGGAAATTAAAGTCAACGGGGCCACCATCAAAACCATCTGCATCGAATCGGAAAACCCCGAAAAGGTGTTAAAACTAAAAGCAAAGTTGGGCATCGGCAAAGAAGTTGAAAATGTAAATTACCCGTTGGCCTTAAAAAGAATCATGGGATTGGTTCCGCTCCCTGAAGAATGGAAGTCAGAACAATTTTAATTAATTAGTCCTCACGGTTACAAACCGTGAGAGAG
>JANTGU010000355.1 GCA_024762735.1 Bacteroidales bacterium
TTCAATATCCTGCGGCGAACGGCCAGGCCACTCGGTGTAAACAATCTGCTGGTTCTCGCCTATGTCGGGAATGGCATCTACCGGAACGGGATCGCTTGGCAGAAAACCGGTTTCCCAGCCAAAAGGCGACGTTACAACTCCCCACACGATAAACACCGTGAGGAGCAAAACTGTCACCAGCTTGTTTTCAAGAAAGAATTTTATAATTTTATTAAGCATAATACGGACTTTAAATACGAGTATGCAAATGTGCTGATTACAACCCGCCTGTATGTTATATAATTTCAGAAGAAATTTGAATAATTATTTGGCAGGAAAGCGTATTGTGCTATTATTCACCTTTTCCGGCTATAGTCATCCGATGACTTTGAGTCATCGGATGACTGCGCCTGACCAATCAGGACTCCTTCACGCACACCCTCCGCGTGTCCTGAAAGGTTAACCCCAACCAAACCCACCGTCATGTCGAGCGAAAACAACACTGGCACGAGGGTTGTTGAAGTCGAGACATCTCCTAAGTATCGACCTGTCTATGCTGCAAGAATATCTTTTGCGAAAGGGGGCCATTTGCCGGGGAGATGCCCGCCCGTACCGGACGGAACGTTCGGGCAGGTCTCAGTCGTGCCTCCTTCGACATGACGATGGTTCTTGTCTTGGTGGCTGTATGTATGACGAATTAAGATTTATGAAGTATTTAAGAGAGCAGTCGAACGGTTACAACCCGTGCGAGAGGGTATTTAATGGATTGCAAACTCGTGCGAGAAGGTTTTGGTGTTCCTTCGACTACGCTCAGGCTGACGCTGTGGCCTGCTTCGTCACAACCCCTCGTGTCATGGTGAGCGGAGTCGAACCATCTACCCGGTCACAATGCTCATCTATTGCAAAAGGCATGCTTGCTTTTTAAAAACGTTAAACCTTGTCCAACGTTTGCCGTTGTTTAATGGCACCGGATTTATACTGCGACAGGGTCATGCCGGTGATGGTTTTAAATTGCCTCGACAGATGTGCCACGCTGCTGTAATTAAGTTTAAAAGCTATTTCGGAAAAGTTAAGCTCGCCGTAACTGACCAGCTCTTTCACTCTTTCTATCTTTTGCAGGATGATATATTTTTCGATAGTAACGCCTTCCATTTTCGAAAAAACAGAAGATATTTTGGTGTACTCCACATTCAGCGCTCCCGACAGGTAATCGGAATAGTTTATTTTCAGTGACTCTCCTTCATGGTGATGGATATACTCCACGATCAGGTTCTTCACCCCTTCTACCAGCAATTCGTTTTTATCACGAATAAGTTCAAATCCAATGGCTTTTAAATCTGCATCCAGCAAATCAGTGTCAATTTGACTACTGTCAACATTAACCCTGGCTCTGCCCAACTCCACGCACGACCATGGAATACCCTGTTTGTCCAGAATCTGTTTCACCGACATGATGCACCGGTCGCAAACCATGTTTTTTATATAGAGCATTGTTTCAGCCATCGAAGCAATCTTTCTTATTTTTATATTTACAAAGATAGATTTGTTTTTCATTAAAGCGATAAACAATATGTAATTGTTATCTTTGCCCTAACATTTTAAAAATTGAAATCATGAAAGAGAGTATTGAAAAGGCATTAAACGAACAGATTGAAAAAGAGGAGTATTCATCGAGGTTTTACCTGGCTGCGGCTATTTGGTGCGAGTCGAACGGGTATCCGGGCTCTGCATCGTTTCTTTATGGACATGCCGATGAAGAGAGGATGCACATGTTAAAGCTTGTCCATTTTGTCGTGGATCGTGGTGGACAGGTTACCCTTGAAAATGTTAAAAAACCCACCCAGAATTTCAACTCTTTGGCAGAAGTTTTTACCCTGATTCGCGACCATGAAAAATTTATTACCGAGTCAATCAACAACCTTTATGGGTTGACGATTAATGAAAAAGATTACACAACGGGGAATTTTCTGCAATGGTACATTTCGGAACAAATTGAAGAGGAAAGCCTTTTTAACACCATTCTTGACAAAATAAAGCTGGTGGGCGACAGCAGTGCCTCGCTGTTTCACATTGATAAGGAACTGGAGTCGTTGGGCACGACAGGTGCTGCTGGAAATTAGTAATTTGCCGTTGACTAAGCAAGACCAAAAGGCGCACGGTTGCAAACCGTGCGAGAGATTAGCTCTGTTTCAGTTAAAGCCGTAATTTCTTCATCCTTTCCAGTGCTTCCAAAATATTGCTACGTGGCGTACCCACGTTCATGCGCATAAAGCCGTTGCCACCGGGACCAAAAATACGGCCGGGGTTCAAGCCTAGCGATGCTTCCTCCACCATTTTCTTTCGCATCACGCTGTCGGAAAGACCTGTATCACTGTAATCAATCCACGCTAAAAAGGTAGCCTCGGGTTTTATTAACTTTAATGCCGGTAACTCACTTTTTAAAAACTCATCCAGCAGATTGAAATTTTCCTGCAGGTACGCTCTTAAAGCATCCAGCCATGCGTCCCCATGTCTGTATCCCGCTTCAGAAGCAACCATCCCAAAAATGTTACCGTGAACAAGATGATAGGTATCCATCGCCTTGCTAAACTGCTCACGTAGTCGAGCATCTTTGATGACAATCTGTGATGTAAACAATCCCGCCACGTTAAAGGTCTTGCTGGGTGCCATACAAGTAATGGTGACCGCTGCCAACTCAGGGGATAAAGAGGCCAACGGAATATGTTTATAGCCGGGAAGGGTTAAGTCGGCATGAATTTCATCCGAAAGGATAAGCACATCATTTTCCAGGCATATTTCCCCCATCTTAATGAGTTCCTCTTTAGTCCAACACCGGCTAACAGGGTTGTGCGGCGATGAAATCAGCATCAGTTTAGCGTTTTTAGCTTTCTGCTCTAAATCATCAAAATCGATGGCGTAGCTGTTTCCGTAGTACTGAAGCTGATTGTACAACAAGGTGCGCCCGTTGTTTTTTACCGAATCAAAAAAAGGAAAATAAACCGGGGGTTGTACAATTACTCCGTCG
>JANTGU010000356.1 GCA_024762735.1 Bacteroidales bacterium
CAACAGGAGTCCTGTAGGCAATAATAACTTTAATTTGATAATCTAATTGTTTCAGTACCTTTAAATACAATGGAAACAAAACACTTATTCTGGGATCTTTAATCAGAATATCTGCGTCCTCATCAAATTCACTGATTATCAAATTACGTAATCCGATTTCCTGTTCGTTATACCAATCCTGATTCCGGAAGCTTTCAGGAAGAAACAATGTATCATGCCATTTGGCATTCAGTTCATCAAGCAAATGTTCGTTAAATTTATTAATATTGTCATTCTCAAAATAACCCTTTTTGTTTCTTTCATCCCCAGGGATAATATTATTACCGATTTCATACCCCAACATGCTCAAACTTCCTGCCAAAGCCGATGTCCCACTCCGGTGCATGCCCAAAATCAGAATGCATGTTTTCTGCTTTTTATTATTAGTAGTCTGCATTGTCTCTTTTATAAGATAAGAGTCTATAAATAGAACTTTATTAAACCTAAACCAACAGGCATAAATCAATATCTTCGCACTAAAGTAATAGTTGAATGCTTATGTTTACACCGATAGCTTGTGCAATAATAAGTTTTTTTTCGGGATAAAACCAGAGGAGGGTGAATAATTGATGTTGATGTTGTATCGTTGTGTGGATGTAGTGATAGCACACTAATGTAACAACACCATACTACTTCAAACTCTATGGTTTAGCAAAGGAAAGAAAAATAGGAATTGTAAAAAGCAAGTGGCAGGTTTCTACATCCCTGCACTCTCCGTTTCCAGCTTGCGGTCGATTTTTTTAAACATACCCTGCAATACTTTTCCGGGACCCACTTCAATTACCTTGGTGGTGCCATCGGCAAGCATATTTTTCATGGTTTGAGTCCAGCGTACTGGCGAAACCAGCTGTTTAATCAGGTTGGTTTTGATAATCTCGGGGTCGTTAACAGGTTGTCCTGTTACATTTTGATAGATGGGGCAGATGCCCTGGCTGAATTTGGTCGACTTGATGGCTTCGGCCAGTTCCACGCGGGCGGGTTCCATGAGCGGAGAGTGGAAAGCGCCGCCAACCTTAAGTTTCAGCGCGCGTTTTGCCCCGGCTTCATTAAGTTTCTCGATGGCTTTATCGATGCCGGCCACAGAACCGGAAATTACCAGCTGTCCCGGTGTGTTGTAGTTGGCAGGCACAACCACTTCATCAATTTCTTTACAAACTCTTTCTACCACCTCATCCTCCAGGCCGATGATTGCAGCCATGGTTGAAGGCTCGTATTCGCAGGCTTTCTGCATGGCTGCTGCTCGTTTCGCGACCAACGCCAACCCGTCTTCAAACGATAGTGTTTTGTTGGCTACCAGTGCCGAGAATTCACCCAGCGAGTGACCGGCTACCATGTCGGGTTTAAAATCATCGCCCAGTAAGCGAGCCAGAATGACTGAGTGAAGAAAGATGGCCGGCTGTGTAACATTAGTCTGCTTTAGTTCTTCTTCGGTTCCGTCAAACATGATATCCGTAATTTTAAACTTCAGGATACTGTTTGCCTTGTTGAAAAGATCTTTGGCCATCGACGATTTCTCGTACAAATCTTTTCCCATTCCAATGTATTGTGCTCCCTGTCCCGGGAAAACGTATGCTATCATATCGAGTTGTTAAGTGTTTACTTTCTGTTGCCAAAAAATCGCAGCAAAAATAGAAATAAATTGATAAAGTCGAGATATAATGATAAAGCCCCGAAAAGCATCAACTTTCTAACGTTGTCATCAGCCGAGTAGCCATCTACCTGAGCACCGATACGTTTTATCTTTTGCACATCGTAAGCCGTGAGGCCGGTAAATATTAAAACGCCCAAAAAGCTAATGATGTAATCGAGCGATCCGCTATGCATGAACATGTTAACAACGCTGGCGATAATAATGCCAATTAAGCCCATAAACAAAATACTGCCAAATTTGGTAAGGTCGGTTTTGGTGGTATAGCCCACGATGGCCATCACGCCAAACATGCCGCTGGTTATAAAAAATGTTGTAGCGATGGATGCACCCGTGTAGGCTAAAAAGATAAAACTCAGGCTGGCGCCCATCAGGATAGAAAACAGGATAAACAACAGTAGCATGGTAGCTGCCGACATGCGGCGGGCACCCCCCGACATAATAAAGACTAACACCAGGGGGGCAAGCATTACTATCCACCCGGTGATGGTCATGCCCCCGGTGTTGGGGTCAATTAAAAGCTGGAGCAGTGACGGTGTGGTGGCAAACCACCAGGCCGTAAGCGCGGTGATGGACAGTGCCACGAACATCCACATAAAGACGCCTGAAACAAAAGTGTTTGAAACAGATACAGTTTCACTCCTTTGGTTTACGTTTCCGTATTGATTGTTTTGTATATTCATCATGATTAATCCTCCTTTTTTACGATAATTTTGCTGAAATTAAATTAATAAATTCATTGCGGGTTTCTATTCGTCTGAAAGCACCGGTAAAGTCGGAAGTGGTGGTAACCGAGCTTTGCTTTTGTACCCCTCGCATGGCCATGCAAAGATGTTTGGCTTCTATTACCACTGCCACACCAAGCGGGTCGAGGGTTGATTGGATGGCCTCTTTAATTTGCGAAGTGAGCCGCTCTTGCACCTGCAACCGTCTGGCGTAAGCCTCAACAACCCGGGCAATTTTACTAAGACCGGTAATATAACCGTTTGGAATATAAGCCACATGTGCTTTGCCAATAAAGGGTATCATGTGGTGCTCGCACATCGAAAAAATCTCGATGTCTTTCACGATAACCATCTCCCGATAATCTTCTTTAAACTTGGCCGAAAGCAAAATATCTTTCGGGTCGTGATCGTAACCCTGGGTTAAAAACTGCATGGCTTTTGCCACCCGGTAGGGTGTTTTTTGAAGTCCTTCGCGCTGAGGGTCTTCGCCAATAAGTTTCAGTATTTCGTGGTAATGATGTTCCAGTTTTTCTAACTTATCAGGGGCAAAAGTGTCAATGCGCTCATAGCCCAGCATCTCTTTTTT
>JANTGU010000357.1 GCA_024762735.1 Bacteroidales bacterium
AAATACCAATTTAACCTTAAAAAAATTGTAAGCGCCGGCGAGCCGCTAAATCCCGAAATAACTAAAAAGGTAGAGGCTGTTACCGGTTTAACACTTCGCGAAGGGTACGGGCAAACAGAAACCACGGGACTTATCTTCACCCCGAAAGGGATGACCAAGGTTCCGGAAGGATCCATGGGAAAAGCATCACCGGGATACGAAATAAAGATTCTTGACGAAAAACTGGATGAAGTACCGCGCGGACAAGATGGCCAAATTGCTGTTGCCACCTATCCCGTTAAGCCGTTGGGATTGCTGTTTGGATACGATGACCCGGTAAAAAACAAGGAAATTTTTAAAGGAGGATGGTACCTTACCGGCGACACTGCTTTTATGGATGAAGATGATTTTGTCCACTTTATCGGGCGTGTTGATGATGTGTTTAAAAGCCTTGATTACAGAATCAGTCCCTTTGAGGTAGAAAGCGAAATTATGGAACATCATGCGGTGATGGAAGTGGGTGTAGTACCCACCATCGACGACCGCGAGCGCATAGTCCCCAAGGCATTCATCGTGTTAAAACCCGATTTTATTCCCAACAAGCAAATGGCGTTGGAGCTCTTCAGGTTTATACGCGACAACATGGCTCCTTACAAGCGTCCCCGCAGCATCGAGTTTATGGAAGAGTTTCCGAAAACCATCAGTGCCAAAGTTATGCGAAAAGATTTAAAAGCTTACGACAAGGAGTTGAAATCGAAAGGCAAACGCGGTGAGAAAGAATTTTTTGAAAAAGATTTTTCCAAAGAGCTAAACATTAGGAAACGAAAGTAAACAACGAAGGCGCTGGCAATAACCGACCGCCCTCCAATTTTCTGTATTGGGGCACCTTCAAGCATCTTTTTTGTCTGTAAGGCCAGGCAGTGCTTTGGTTACTGAGCCCAGCCCCTGCCCTTGGCTGCTGAGCCTGTCGAAGCACGAAGGGTGCTAAAGGAAAATTTTTAGTCAGTCTGCCGCATTTTATCATCGTGGATAGCGGCAGCCTGACTTATATACCACCAGCCAACACAGGATAAAAAGGAGGTTAACTAATGCTTAATCTCAGCCACCTCTTCAGGATTGTGTTTGTGTTTAAACAACACGGCAAACAAAACAGCAATCACCAGCGAGTAAATCGAAAAAGTCATCCAGATGTCGTGCCAGTTAAAATGGCCATTGGGGTTAACAAAGAAATTGTCAATAATAACACCGCTGCTCCAACTGCCAAAAATGGCACCAAAGCCATTGGTCATCATCATAAACAAACCTTGGGCACTGGCACGAATGTCGGAAGTAGTTTGGGTTTCTACATAAAGCGATCCCGAGATATTGAAGAAGTCGAACGCCATACCATACACAATGTTCGAAAGGATGATCATCCAGAGCATTTCGGCCGGGTTGCCATAGCTAAACAATCCGAAACGCAGTACCCAGGCAAACATACTCATCAGCATCACTTTTTTAATACCAAATCGTTTAAGGAAAAATGGAATAGCCAAAATAAACAGGGTTTCCGACATCTGTGAAATCGACATGATAATGGCCGGGTATTTTACCGTTAGCAAATCCTTATAATCCGGGATTTTAGCAAAATCATGTAAAAAGGTATCCCCATAGGCATTGGTTAACTGAAGTGACGCTCCCAGCAACATGGAGAAAATGAAAAATAGCGCCATCTTTTTATCTTTAAAAAGGGTAAACGCTTTTAAGCCTAACGACTCTACCAAACTTTTTGTTCCCGTCCCCTTGCTTACCGGAACTTTTGGTAACGAAAACGAGTAAACACCCAAAGTGAGAGCAGCCAGCGAAGCCACATAAAACTGCAATGCTGACGTTTCAATGCGAAGTAAACTAACCGTCCACATAGCCACAATAAAACCGATGGTTCCATACACCCTTATGGGAGGGTACTCTTTTACCACATCCATCCCCTCTTTTTTTAAAGCGGAATAGGCTACCGTTATCGACAAGGAAATGGTGGGCATGTAAAAAACCATGTTAAGTAGCATCACCCAAAAGAAAGCTGTAGTGTTGTTTATTTGAGGTAACAGAAACAGTATGATTCCTCCAAAAATATGAAAAATCCCCAGGAGCTTTTCAGCGTTCACCCATCTGTCGGCTATAATACCCGCTAAAGCAGGCATAAACAAGGAAGAAATTCCCATGGTTGAAAAAATAGCACCAAACTCAGTACCTGACCACCCACGATTCTGAAACCAATATCCCCCGATGGTAATCAGCCATGAACCCCAAATAAAAAACTGCAGGAAGTTCATGATGATAAGACGCAACTTTAAACTCATAACGCTATTTTTAAAGATGTAAAATCAAAATCAGTTGACAAAAGTAAAAATATAAGCCTAAATCAGGTACATTTACAAAACTAAATGCAACTCACGCAGAACGCCCGCCATTCAAAAATGAAAAATAAAACCTATTTTTGTGCTTCATTTATTTTTCGTATCAAATTGCTGAATCATCATGCCAAAGAAAATTTCCATCATTGTAGCCATCGCCGAAAATTACGCCATTGGTAAAAATAACGACCTGCTTTGGCATATTTCAAAAGACTTGAAACGGTTTAAAGCACTCACCAATGGGCACTACATCATCATGGGAAAACGAACCTACTACTCATTGCCTGTGCGCCCCCTGCCCAACAGAACAAACATGATTATAACCGATATTCCGGGAGAAGAAATCGACAACTGTCTGATGGCTTACTCCATTGATGACGCGGTTGAAAAAATGGATGCGGAAAAAGAAAACTTTATCATTGGCGGTGGTTCTATTTACCGGCAATTTATGCCATTGGCCGATAAACTTTACATTACCCGCGTGCACAAAGCCTTTGATGCCGATACTTTTTTCCCTGAGATATCGTTAAAAGAGTGGGCTTTGATCGAGAGAACCGACATCCATGATGACCCGCAAAATGATTTTACCTATTCGTTTGAAATTTATACCCGCGTGCAATG
>JANTGU010000358.1 GCA_024762735.1 Bacteroidales bacterium
AAATACCGGCTGATCATTACCAACGACCAAACCTTTGAAGAAAAGTTTTCTTTCTCCATTTCAAGGGTTAATGCGGCCATTCTTTTTGTCAGCCTTACCATCATCACCTTTTTTATCACCTTCCTCTTCATTTTATTCACACCCCTTAAAGAGTACATTCCCGGGCACGAAAGTCAAACATCCTTGCGCGAAATTTATCGGCTAAACAACCGGGTTGACTCGCTGTTGCTTGATCAAAAACAGAAAAATCTTTACATTGAAAATATCCGGAGAATATTGAACAACGAAGACACCATCCGGGACTTTCCAATGGACACGGGTGCTGAACAAAACTACGACACCATTCAGCTGCGAAGCACAAATGAGGACAGCCTTTTTAGAGCCGAGTTCGAGAATGAACAGATGTTTAACCTCTATTTTAATGAGGGCAAGCCCGTTTCGCCGGTGGGGGGTAAAGCACCCACCATTCGCGAGGTTAGTTTTTTCACGCCGCTCACGGGCGTGATAACCTCCCATTTCGACATCACCAACAGCCATTACGGCGTGGATGTGGCCTCCACCAATAACGAGGCTATCAAAGCCACACTATCGGGTATCGTGGTGCTCTCCGGATGGACTATCAAAACCGGCAACATCCTGGTAATACAACATCCTGCCAACATTGTATCGGTGTACAAACACTGCTCCGCACTGCTGGTAAAGGAAGGTGACCCCGTTAATGCCGGCGACCCCATTGCCATTGCCGGCGAATCGGGAGAACAGCAAACCGGCCCGCATCTCCATTTCGAACTTTGGTACAACAGCACGCCCGTCAACCCGGAGAAATACATTTTATTTGAATAAAAAACCATTTTGAAAAAACGAATAGCCATATTAGGTTCTACCGGATCCATAGGCAAACAAGCACTGGAGGTGATGGATGCTTTCCCCGATCATTATGAAGTGGAGGTGCTAACAGCCTATCAAAACCACAAGTTGCTTGTGGAACAGGCATTGCAATACAATCCTAACGTGGTGGTTATTGGCGATGACCGCTACTTTGAAATGGTATCGACAGCCCTTGAAAACAGCAATACCAAGGTGTATGCCGGCAGCAGTGCCATCGAGCAAATCACCTCGATGGATACCATCGACATGATATTAATGGCCATTGTGGGATTTGAAGGACTGAAACCCACATTGGCAGCGCTGGAAAACAAAAAACCGGTCGCGCTGGCCAACAAAGAGTGTTTGGTCATTGCCGGCGACCTTATCACCAAAGCCGCCCTCGAAAACCACACGCCCATTATTCCGGTTGACTCGGAACATTCGGCCATTTTTCAATGCTTGATGGGGGAGGGAAACAATCCCATCGAAAAAGTAGTATTGACAGCCTCAGGAGGGCCTTTCAGAGAATTGTCACCGGAAGATTTAAGCAGTGTAACACCCCATGGTGCCCTTCACCACCCCAACTGGAAAATGGGTGACAAGGTAACCGTTGACTCGGCTACCCTCATGAACAAGGGCCTTGAGGTAATGGAAGCCAAGTGGCTTTTCGGGTTGAACCCCGGGCAAATCGAAGTTGTTATCCACCCGCAATCCATTGTCCACTCGCTGGTTTATTTTACCGATGGCAATGTAAAAGCCCAGCTGGGGCTTCCCGACATGAGACTACCCATTCAATTTGCACTTTCTTATCCCGACAGGCTCACCAACCGGTTTCCAAGGTTAGATTTGTTAAAAATCCATAACCTCACTTTTGAAGTCCCTGATGTGAAAAAATTTCGTAATCTTGCACTCGCTTTCAAGGCACTTGAAAAAGGGGGGAACACGCCCGCCATCCTGAATGCTGCCAACGAAATAGCAGTGGAGGCGTTTCTTAATAATCAACTCGAATTTTCACAAATTCCAACGGTTGTTGAGCAATGCATGAATGAGGTTCAATTTATCAATAGTCCTGCTTTAGACGACTATTTTCAAACCAACAATCTCACCCGCTGGAAAGCCAAAAAAATTATAGAAAACAATAGCAAGAAACAATGAGCATAGGAGTTATACTAATAAAAGTTGCACAGCTGATCCTCAGCCTTTCCATTTTAGTCATCATCCACGAATTCGGCCATTTTGCCGCGGCTAAAATATTTAAAACCAAAGTTGAAAAGTTTTACCTCTTTTTTAATCCCTGGTTTGAGCTTTTCAAATTTAACTTTAAAGGTACCGAATATGGTATCGGCTGGCTGCCCCTGGGTGGTTATGTTAAAATTTCCGGGATGATTGACGAGTCGATGGACAAAGAACAAATGAAATTGCCGGCACAGCCCTGGGAGTTCAG
The DNA here is from genome assembly GCA_024762735.1 of Bacteroidales bacterium. GTDB lineage: Bacteria > Bacteroidota > Bacteroidia > Bacteroidales > F082 > B16-G9. Next base: position 2,312 of record JANTGU010000358.1, read on the forward strand.
AGCCAAGCCTGCCTGGCAACGGCTTATCATCATGCTGGGGGGGGTGTTTATGAACGTGGTGCTGGCCATTGCCATTTATATTGGTTTGTTCATGCACTATGGCGAAGAGTACCTGCCCACCCAAGAAGCCAACAAATATGGCATCAGCGCTGACAGTGTAGCCATTGAGATGGGCTTCCAGAATGGTGACAAAATTATCTCCATCGATGGTAAGTATGTAGAAAACTTCCAGAAGATTCCGGCAGAAATAATACTTAACGAAGCTCATTCAGCGCGGGTGGTCAGGAACAACGACACTATAGACATTCAGTTTCCTGCCGGCAGCTTAAGCAAACTCATTAGCCAGAAAACACCTTTTATCTCGGTCAGAATTCCTTTCGTGGCCAAAGAGTTTTCGAAGAACTCGGCTGCCAAAGCGGGTGGCATGGAAGCAGGGGATACCATTTTAGGCCTAAACGGTCTTGACTTAAAATATTTCATGGAGTTCAGAAATGAAATTCAAAAGCATAAAGATCAGGATGTGGTGGTTACTGTTAAACGGGGAAACGACACCCTGGCTCTTGCCATGCACGTTCCAAAAGAGGGCTTAATTGGTGTTTACCCCCAAAGCGACCTGCAGCAGTTTTTTACGCTGCACAAAAAAGATTATACTCTGGGCGAAGCC
>JANTGU010000359.1 GCA_024762735.1 Bacteroidales bacterium
TGTATCATTCCGACGATATGCGAAAGTTGATTGAAAAGTCGGGAATGGTGATTGAAAAAGAGTTTGAAAATATTGGCGTTAGCCATACTTTGTTCAAGTGTAAAAAGTTAGTGTAAGAAAACCAACTGCTCTTTACGCTTGAGGAAAAGGAGTTGTTGAATTAATCATCTTGGTGATTAACGGAAGAACAATCATAGAGTTATACGCCGTTATTTTAAAATAGTTGTATCTTTGAAATATGAAATTGCCATCCGAAATAGAAAATAAACTAGATTTATTATTCGAGCTTTGTATTAAATACAAAGTTAAGAGGGTATTTGTATTTGGTTCAATAGCAAAGGGAAACTTTAATCCAAAAACAAGTGACGTGGACTTGATGGTGGAAATAGAAGATTTACCCCCAAGCGAAAAAGGTGAGTTGATTATGGAACTCTGGTCGGAGTTAGAAAAGCTATTTACGCGGAAGGTTGACTTGTTAACCGATTTAAATATTAGAAATCCTTATTTAAAAAAAGAAATTGAAAACTCTAAATATTTAATATATGACAGAGCGGGTTAATAAATATTTGTTTGATATTTTATTTTCAATTGAAGCCATTGAGGAGTTTTTAAAAGGTTATGATTTTATTAAATATCAGGACGATTTAAAAACACAAAGTGCCGTAGAAAGACAACTAGGGATTATTGGAGAAGCCGTAAATCAGATCACAAAGGAAAACCCCAGCTTTAAACTTCAAAATGCCAGAGAAATTGTGAATTTTAGGAATAGGCTAATCCATGCCTACGATAGTGTTGATAATAATATTGTTTGGGCAATTAAAACCAATCACTTACCAATATTGAAGGGTGAAATAGAAGATTTATTAAATTTGGATACCTCAAAGGAAGGAATGTAGTTCATGACCCGTAAAGCTTTATGCCTGAATATCCTGCCCGCTTACGCGTTATGTTTTATGGAAAAAATTTATTAAAAAATGAAAAAGGTTCTGGTAGTTACCTATTCCCAGTCGGGACAACTTAACGAGATTGTTGACAACGTTATAAAAACGTTTAAGAATGATGTTCAGGTGGTGGTTGAACGCTTGCAACCCGACCCTCCTTTTCCCTTCCCATGGACAAACATCGATTTTTGGGATGCCATGCCCGACGCGGTGGATCTGATTCCCGTAAAATTAAAACCGTTTTCGTTTAACCCTGATGATAATTTTGACTTGATTATCCTGGGCTTTCCCGTTTGGTTTTTGTCGCCTGCCATTCCCATTACCTCCTTTCTTAAATCACCCCAGGCTGCCCGTGTAATGAAGGGTAAGCCGGTGTTAACCGTCATTGGTGCCCGCAACATGTGGGTCAACGCGCAGGAGGATGTTAAAAGGATGATTCTTGACAATGGCGGCAAGCTGGTGGGCAATATCGCGTTGCGCGACAAGGCCAACAACCTCTCAAGCGTGGTAACCATTATCTACTGGATGATGACGGCCAAAAAAGATAGGCTGTGGGGTATTTTTCCAAAGCCGGGTATTTCGGATGAAGATATTGCTGACGCCGAACGGTTCGGAAAACCAATTTACGAGGCTTTGAAGAGGGGAGATTTTACAACATTGCAAAAAGACCTTCTGGAATTAGGCGCCATCGATCTGGTTCCAAACGTGGTGTTTATGGAGCTAAGGGCAAAGTTGTTCTTCCGAAAATGGTCGAAGTTTATTCGTAAAAAAGGGGAACACGGCGATCCCAACAGGGTAGGAAGGTTGATATTTTTCAAATGGTATCTTCTATTTGCTATTTTTGTAGCCTCTCCGGTGGCCATACTGCTTTTTTATCTTTTCCTCCCCATCACATGGTGGAGTTTCAGAAAGAAACTGGCGTATTTCAAAGGAGTGGATTTGAAACAGAATTAATTATCGATGAACAACGTTTACATTACCCGAATAGAAAAGTTTTTACCCAACCAGCCGGTTTCCAATGATGAAATGGAGGATGTGCTGGGAGTTATAGATGGCAGAGAGTCAAAATCCAGGGTGTTGATACTAAGGAGTAACGGGATAAAAAACCGTTATTATGCATTGGACAAACAAGGTAATATCACGCACACCAATGCACAGCTGACGGCCGAGGCCATTCGTCGCCTTTTTGATGAAAATATCAAACTTGAAGATGTTGACCTGATTACTGCCGGAACCTCTTCCCCCGATGTGGTACAGCCTGCACATGCCCTTATGGTTGCCGGCGAGCTGGGAGGAAAACCTGTTGAAGCCGTTTCGGCGCAGGGCACCTGTAACGCGGGAATGCTCTCCTTTAAATATGCCTATTTATCGTTGAAAGCCGGCGAAAAGAGATGCGCGGTGGCAGCAGGCTCCGAGGCCTTTTCATCGTGGATGAAAGCCGAAAATTATAAAGCTGAAATCGACCGGCGTAAAGAACTGGAAGAGAATCCATACATTGCTTTTGAAAAGGATTTTTTACGTTGGATGCTCAGTGACGGTGCTGCTGCTTTTTTAATGCAGACCGAACCTGAAGAGGGTAAGCTTGCTCTTAAAGTGGAGTGGGTTGACGTGCTTACGTATGCCGTGGAGCTGGAAACCTGTATGTATGCAGGATGCGAAAAGGAAAAGGATGGCAGCGTGAAGGGATGGCGCGAGATGAGTACCAACGAACAACAGCTAAAATCGGTTTTTACCCTGAAACAGGATGCTCGAATTCTGCAAAAAAACATTGTTGAAAAAGGCATCGAACATTTCAAAATCGTAATCGACAAGTATAATATCGACATCGACTCAATCGATTATTTCCTGCCACATATTTCATCCATGTTTTTCAGAAAGCCGCTTAGCGAGGGATTTAAAGCTGCGGGGTTAAACATACCGGATGAAAAATGGTTTTTGAACCTACCACGGGTGGGTAATGTGGGAGCGGCATCTGCCATGCTAATGATCGAAGAGCTATTTAACACCGGCAAGCTAAAAAAAGGCGATAAG
>JANTGU010000360.1 GCA_024762735.1 Bacteroidales bacterium
GATGGCACCATGCTCGATACACTTCCTTACGTGCGCGATTCGGGCATTCCCATTTTAGGTATCAACCTTGGAAGAATGGGCTTTTTATCGAGCATTCCCAAAGATGAAATCAAGGAAGCCATTGATAATGTTTGGAACAACAACTATTTTTTGGAGCAACGAACCCTTATTCAGCTCATAAAACCCGACGGTCTTTTTGGTGAACTTGATTTTGCCCTCAACGACTTAACCGTGTACCGAACCAGCAGCGATTCGTTGTTAACGGTGCATGTTTATCTCGACAACAAATTTTTAAACACTTATTGGGGTGACGGGTTAATTATTTCCACCCCTACCGGTTCCACGGCTTATTCGTTAAGCGTGGGAGGTCCTATTGTTACGCCGGGATCACAAAATTTTGTTATTGCACCCATCGCCTCGCACAATTTAACCGTGCGTCCCATCGTTATTCAGGACAGTAATGAAATCAGAATCCGGGTAGAAGGACGCGAAACAAAGTACCAACTCACCATGGATTCACGGCAAAGCACCCTTGATATGTCTGATGAAATCATCATAAAAAAGTGTGACTTCAAAGTGAATCTGGTACAGATGTATGACAAAGACTTTTATACAACAATCCGCGAGAAGTTACTTTGGGGTAAGGACGTCCGAAATTAGATGTCGGGTTTAAACAAAAAAAAGCTATTTTTGGCGCTCAAAATCAGGATGAAAGAAAACAAAAACATGGGAAAGGTTAATAACCTGAAATTCTTAATTGTAGTACTGTTAATCACCTTTGCAGGCTTCGTGGCAAAAGCACAAACCAAGTCGTTGGAAGTGGGACTTTTTGGCGGAACGTCGTATTATATCGGCGATCTGAACCCTGCCATTCCTTACAATATGGCTCAACTGGGCTATGGGGGTGTGGTACGGCTTAACACTTCCCCGCGATGGACTTTCAAGTTATCATACTCGCGCGGCAAGGTAAAGGGCGACGACAAGGTAACCAATGCTGTGGCCAACCGAAACCTCAACTTCATATCAACCATCAACGATTTTTCGCTGGTAACCGAATTCAATTTTTGGGAATATTTTACAGGAAGCAAAAAAAGTTTCTTTACCCCTTACCTGTTTGGCGGGGTAGGCTTTTTTATGTTTAACACCAAATCATTGGACGGAACACCGTTGCAGCCCTTGGGAACAGAAGGGCAAAATGCCGGCTTTAACGACCGAAAACCCTATGTGAAATATGGTGTGGCCGTGCCCTTTGGCATTGGATTTAAATACAGCATCAACGATAAACTGGGGCTGGCTTTCGAGTGGGGCATGCGCAAAACCTTTACCGATTATATTGATGATGTAAGCACCACCTATTACGACAACTCCGTCAACGATCCGTACTCCGACCCCACAGCTTCGCACGATGCCTACGAACAACGGGGGAACAGCAAAACAAAAGATTGGTATAACTTTACCGGTATCACGTTAACCTATAAATTCGATTTGTATAACAAGCGTAACTGCCATATTGGAAAATGGTAACTCACCAACTAAAGCATGAATTTTAAAGATCAAATAGTCAGCGAAAAACTACCCAGACATATTGCCATCATTATGGATGGTAATGGCCGATGGGCTAAAAAGAACGGCAAAGAGCGTTACGAAGGCCATTATCAGGGCGTTGAAACCGTACGTAAAATTGTTGAAGCCTCTGCGGAGCTGGGCGTTAAATTCCTGACTCTTTATGCTTTTTCTACCGAAAACTGGCATCGTCCCAAACAAGAGGTGGATGCCCTGATGCATCTTTTTGTGGAAACCATCGAACAGGAACTCCCCACGCTGAATAAAAACGGAATCAGGCTAAGAGCTATTGGCGATATAGCCAGTATGCCGCAACAAAACATCGATAAGCTAACAGAAACCATTGCCAAAACCGAACACAACGATAAAATGGATCTGGTGCTGGCGCTTAGTTACAGTGGTCGATGGGAAATCCTGAATGCTGTTAGAAAAATAGTAAAAGACCAACAAAATAATTTAATTTCACCCGAGCAGATAACCGAAGAACTATTTTCGTCCTACTTAAATACCGCGGGCATTCCTGACCCGGAACTCTTGATAAGAACTAGCGGTGAACTCCGAATCAGCAACTACTTACTGTGGCAAATAGCCTACACGGAATTGTACATTACACCAAAATTATGGCCCGAATTCGGCAAAGAAGACTTGTATGAAGCCATCGTCGATTTCCAAAACAGAGAAAGAAGATTTGGAATGACAAGTGATCAGATTAAAAGGTAGAAAGTGGAAATGAAAAAAGAGATTGTACGTCTGAGTATTACAAAAATGGTGTTAGTGGCATTGCTTGTGCTTCCCTTTGTTGGGCATGCTCAAATAAGCATAGGCAACGACCTTTCAAAAATCAACTATGCCTCGCCAACCCCATACATGGTAGGCGGCATAACTGTGTCGGGCATCGAATATCTCGATAAAAACGTCATCATCATGCTCTCCGACCTGGAAGTGGGAAAGAAAATAAGGGTGCCGGGCGATGAAATATCCAGTGCCATCCGGAAACTCTGGGATCAGGGCCTTTTCGAGGATATTAAAATTACTGCCACCGACATTAAAGGCGATAAAATTTTTCTGGAAATCTTCCTGAAGGAGCGTCCCCGCTTAAATAAGTTTTCTTTTTCGGGCATAAAAAAAACCGCTGCCGACGATATTCGCGAAAAAATTAACCTTACCCGAGGCGATGTGGTTACCGAGCACCTAAAAATAAGAACTGCCAATATTATTAAAGGATACTATCGCGATAAAGGATATCTGAACACCGAGGTAAAAATTGACGAAACGCCTGATAAAAAAAGTAAAAACTTTGTAAACCTTGCCATTCAAATAAAAAAGAATAACAAGGTTAAAATAGAACACATCAACATATACGGCAATCATGCCCTATCGGCCGATGCCGTTAGAGGTG
>JANTGU010000361.1 GCA_024762735.1 Bacteroidales bacterium
TTTCAATAACCGGTTGAAGATGTCTTATAATCATAATACGTATATTTGGCGATTACAATCGCCAAATATACGTATTTTTGGTGATTATAATCGCCAATCTTTCATCTTTTTCGTCGTTTGGTTGAAATCAGCTACCAGCTCATTCATGATTTGAGCAACCGGTTTGATGTCGTGAATCATCACCGAAGTCTGTCCTATTTCCAGTTCCCCATTTTCGATGTCTCCTTCAAACATTCCTTTTTTTGCCCGTCCTTTTCCAAGAAGTTCTGCCAATATTGTTTTGTCAGCACCCTTTACTTCTGCTTCGGCTACTTTATGGTAGAACGGGTTTTCGATGAGCCGGACTGGTACCAGCTTTTTCAATGCCAGATGGGTGCTTCCATCTACTGCTTCTACTATTTTTTGTTTAAAATTATCATGTGCCGACGATTCTTTTGATGCAGCAAACAGCGAGCCTATCTGTACTCCATCGGCTCCCAACGCCATGGCTGCTGCCATAGCCTTGCCCGAAGCAATGCCGCCTGCAGCGATAAGAGGGATATTGGTTATTTCACGAATCATGGGAATCATCACCATGGTAGTGGTCTCTTCGTAACCGTTGTGTCCTCCTGCTTCAAAACCTTCGGCAACAATGGCATCCACACCGGCTTCTGCCGCTTTCAGAGCAAACTTTTTGTTGGCTACCACGTGGACTACCGTCACGCCTTTTTCTTTCAGCCACCCGGTATATTTTTTCGGATTGCCCGCCGAGGTAAAAACAATCCTGACCCCTTCTTTTACAATAATCTCCATCAACTCATCCGTTTGAGGATAGAGTAGTGGCACGTTGACCCCAAACGGTTTGTTGGTGGCAGCCTTGCATTTTTTAATGTGGATTTCCAGGGTTTCAGGGTGCATGCTTCCGGCGCCTATGAGCCCGAGTCCGCCGGCATTGCTCACGGCAGAGGCCAGTTCCCAGCCGCTGCACCAAATCATACCTCCCTGGATGATGGGATATTTGATGTTAAATAACGAGGTTATTTTCATTGTTTTATAAATTTGTATTCAAATCGTTTCAAGTTTACATATTGGTTTTAAAAGAAAAATATTTAAAGTAGCCGTTCAAAAAGTAATCTTTTGTTCGATTATTGAATTATACTCAATTTGTCACACTTCGACTACGCTACTAATGACAAGCATATTGTAAGTTGTAGTAATTCAATAAAATAACTAATAACTCACATTCGTACACCCCCCGGGCTAAACCCCGGGGTAGAGAGGATGTATGCAATATTATCTTCTCTCCTCCGGGGTTCAGCCCGGAGGAGAATCTTGTCATTGCGTTTTGTGGACTTCATGTTTTTTGAAGTCTTATGTCTCAGTATGACGCCAGTTTTTACTTTTTGAACTACCTCTCGCATAATAGTATATTTACTCTTAGTTAATTAACTTTAAACAACTTTATTGCGTTAGAGCATTAATGGCAAACGAACCAAGCCAGTGCCCTCCCTCGTAGCTGTCGCCCATTAAATTGGGGAGCGAATGGTTGACATGATTGTTTGCTATGGAAATAAGATAATTATATTCTGGATATTGGTTGGCCAGTCCGTACAAGCACCAGGCCCGGCTGAAATTAACCCCATCAAGGTGAACCATATGGCCATCGGTGCGGTCAGAGACTTCACCGGGTGCCAGCGAAAAGTCGGGTTTGGTTATTTCAGGTAAAAACCCATGCAGCCAGTTCATAAACCCCTTTTCGGGCAGAACTTTGCGCATGATATCAATCTCTTCCAACGCCGGTGAAAGAAAATCGTAGCCACCGGGTTCCCACCACATGGGATAGTTTTTGTCGTTTAAAAAAAAGTCTTTGGCTCGCTGCGCGATGATTTTTTGAAAGGCCGTATCGTTGACCGTCTTAGCATAATCAAAGGCAAACGAAAGGCCAAAGGCTGTGTTGGTATGGGTTCCCACCCTGATAGGATAACGCAATTTGGGTAAATAGGTTTTGTAGTAGCTCACTATGGTATCGGTTAAAGGCTGCAGGTTTTGTTCCAGCTGCCGGGCCATTGGGTTATCCCAGGTATGGAGTTCCGATGCCAGTGTAAGCAACCATGCCCATCCATAAGTGCGCTCATACGTTTTGTTCTCTTTGGGCTCAAAGTAGGCTACCTCTGTCAGGATTTTTTCTTTGGTAATCTGATTTGATAGCAATAGTTTGATGCTGTCGGCTCGGGGCATATCAGGAAATTGCTTCAGTAGTTTTACCAGCGACCAGTGGCCGTGTACCGAGGAGTGCCAGTCGAAACACCCATAAAAACAGGGGTGTAATGCTCTGGGAGGATTTAAATCCTCATCGCTTGTAATTACCTGGCTTAGCTTGTTGGGATACTCCTGGTGAATACATTTAAGGGGTAATACCGAAAGCTTTACAGCCTCCTGCCCGGTTAAGTGAAGGGGTTGTTCGGGAGCTGTGTTGTTCTGTTTCTGAGCAGGTTGACACGAAACCAACACAAGCAATACAATAATATAAAGATGTTTCATAACAATGATTAAGTTTAGAGGCTAAGATAATCATTTGTTTTAAAACCGGAGCAGGTTATTGAATCAAACCCGGCAAAGCTGATAATCCATATACTTTTTAAGCCAATGGAACCATGACTCTCTCCTGCAACCGTTCCATTGTGCAGAAAAGTGGGTAATACCATAAAAAAAAGTGACGTAGCTCAAACTCCTTTATAGTTAACCTCGTCCATGGCTGATTGAATGGCATACTCCATGGTGTCAAGATTTAAGGCAACCAGGTTTCCGTAGCCGGCTTTGCGCGTATAATATACGCCGTTGTCAATATCGATAAACCAGTAACTCGAGTGGTTTTTTACCACCATGTCGATAAACTCGAGGTTGACCGGCAAATGGCCATGGATGATTCTGCGGTGGTTAATTTTCTCGGGATCAATTTCATAATCACGAGCCCAGATCAT
>JANTGU010000362.1 GCA_024762735.1 Bacteroidales bacterium
GCACCATGATGGATCATGGTGCAACAGCTCAGGTAGCCGGCGGTGTTAACAAACTGTTTATGCTTGACTTGAAAAACATGCAAAAAACTGTTTTGCTCGACAACCTTAAAAACACGGGATATTATCAATGGTCGCCCACAGGGAAGTTTATTGTTTACAGCATCAACGAAAAACCGGCTAAAAACAAAACCGGGCTAATCCATGTTGTAAACATGATGGATAGGTGGCCATGGTGGCGCAACAGGGGACAATTATACAAACTCAACATCAACGATTTAACCTGCGAGCGGCTGACCTATGGCTATCTTAACAGCGAGCTGCAGGACATTAGTCATGATGGGGAAAAGATACTCATTTCCCAGAGTGTTCCCAACTTCCATGAGCGTCCCTATACGCGGCAAATAATGATGGAGCTGGATCTGTCCACCCTCCAGGTCGATACCATCTGGAATCAGGATTTTGGCGGGCGCGCACAGTATTCCCCTGATGATAAACAGCTATTGGTTACCGGAAGTCCTGCCATGTTTAAGGGTGCCGGGGTGAATGTCCCCATGCATGTAATCCCCAACGACTACGACACCCAGGCCTACATCTACGATTTGAAAACCGGTGATGTTAGCACCATTACCAAGAACTTTGCCCCTTCCATCGAGGCTGCTGAATGGAACATTTCGGACAACAATATTTATTTCAGGGTGGAAGAAAAATCGTGGAGCAACCTCTATCAGTACAACCCTAAAACCGACAGGTGGCTGAATCTACACGCAAAAACCGATATGGTGTCTGGCTTTGAGATGGCTACCCATGCTCCGGTAATGGTTTATTATGGCAGCAGCATGCAATACCCTAAAACTGCCTGGAGCTGCAACCTTGACGGGTCCAATCAGCAATTAATAGACAATCCGGAAAAGGATTTCTTTGAGGACATCACCTTTGGCAAAACTGAAAACTGGAACTTTAAAAACGCGACAGGGCGAACCATTGAAGGCCGTGTTTACTATCCTCCCGATTACGACCAAAACAAAAAATATCCCGTTATCGTTTATTATTATGGAGGCACCTCACCCACCGGCAGAACCTTTAGAGGCCGATACCCTAAGAACCTGTTTGCCGCCCAGGGATATATCGTGTACGTGCTGCAACCCAGTGGCGCCACAGGGTTTGGTCAGGAATTCTCGGCATTGCATGTGAATAACTGGGGCGAAACCGTGGCAGATGAAATTATTTTGGGTACAAAAAACTTTTTAAAGTCTCACCCTTCGGCTAACGCCGAAAAAGTTGGTTGCATGGGCGCTTCTTATGGTGGCTTTATGACGATGTTGCTAACCACCCGCACCGATATCTTCGCTACTGCCATCGCGCATGCTGGCATCAGCTCCATTTCGTCATACTGGGGCGAAGGTTATTGGGGATACCTCTACAGCTCTGTGGCATCGGCCAACAGCTTTCCATGGAACAACAACAAACTCTATGTAGAACAAAGTCCTTTGTTTCACGCTGACAAGGTAACCACGCCCTTGCTGTTGCTGCATGGCAATGCCGACACCAACGTGCCCATCGGCGAAAGCCTTCAGATGTACACGGCACTGAAACTGTTGGGCAAAACCGTTGAGCTGGTTGAGATTGAAGGACAGAACCATCATATTGTTGATTATAAAAAAAGGATTCTTTGGCAAAAAACCATTCTGGCCTGGTTTGACCGCTGGTTAAAAGATCAGCCTGGATGGTGGGATGAGCTGTATCCAAAAGAAGACCTGTAAGTAATTGATTGTGTAGCATGAATCAGCCAAAATCATCATGAAGTTTTCATTAGCTAACTTATTGGTTTTAAAAGCAAAATAATTGAATTGGCTGTTCAAAAAGTAATCTTTAGTTCTATGGTGAAACAAAGCCCGTTCTGTAACACTGAGTCGACCCCTGAGCTTGTCGAAGGGCGTCGAAGTATGACACGAGGTTCTACTTTTTGAACAGCCTTATTTACTTTGGGTAGTTAACACTACATAAGTTCAAGAAATAACATAATTAAAAGAAGGTTGAAAATGGAAGAAAAAGAATTATCAAGAGCGATAAAGCAGCAACTTTTAGAATTTTACGACGACTACCTCACTGACCGTAGGAAAGCCCGCTTTAAGGAGGTAATTAAATATCGAACCCGTTATATCACCGTGGTGTTGGAAGATGTGTTCCAATCGCACAATGCCAGTGCCGTACTACGAAGCTGTGATTTAACCGGCATCCAGGATATTCATGCCATTGAAAACCGTAACGAATACGACGTGAACAACGAAATAGATATGGGCAGTTCCAAATGGCTCAATTTGTACAGGTACAATGCGAAAAAGCACAACACGATGGATGCTTACGAAAAACTACGGAAAGAGGGTTACAGGATTGTGGCCACTACTCCCCACCAACATGATTTCATGCCCGAAGATTTACCTTTGGAAGGAAAGTTCGCCCTTGTGTTTGGTACCGAGCTCACCGGACTATCCGACACGGCCATCCAGCATGCCGACCAATACCTGCGCATCCCCATGTACGGGTTCACCGAGAGCTACAACATTTCGGTGTCGGCAGCTTTGTCGATGTACACCCTTTCAGAAAGATTGCGTAAAAGCAACTTGCAATGGCAGTTATCTGCCATGGAGCAGGAAGATATATTGCTTGACTGGGCCAGGCGTTCCGTACGATCATCAGAAAATTTGGAAAGAGAGTTTTTAAAAAGATTGGGTGTTAAAAAGTAGTTTAAGATTTTCTTAACGCAAACCCTGTTGACTATCATTTTTTTAATAACTTTACCCACTTCTTAATATGAATTTTTAATTTTTAAAACCAACAGATATGGGAAAAGGCGATAAAAAAACAAAACGCGGTAAAATTGTAAACGGCTCGTATGGTGCCAGACGTTCAAGAAAGAAAAAAAGTGTTGCCTACGTAGCCCCCGTCAAAAAAGAGGAG
>JANTGU010000363.1 GCA_024762735.1 Bacteroidales bacterium
AACTGCTCACGGGTTTTAGTTTGCTAAAACACCTCTTACTCGTGTGTGTGTGGCTCATTAGTTGCATGTTGCCCGTGGAGGCACAGATTGGAATCTTAACCAACACACCCGATCCATCCGCTGTGCTTGATATCGTTAGCACCAATAAAGGGTTATTAATTCCCAGGGTGACTTTAACAACCAGCCTTACCAACCCCTCTCCCGTTTCCAACCCGGCAACCGGATTATTAGTTTTTAACAGCGGGTCAAATCAACCGGTTGGGTTTTATTACTGGAATGGATCCAAATGGGTTTCCACCTCGTTTTCAACTGACAACTGGAGCATCACGGGAAATAGCGGTACCTCGGTCAACAGTAATTTTGTAGGGACTAAAGACAACCAGCATCTTGCTTTTCGAACCAACAATTCCGAGCGGATGCGCATTGAGTCGGATGGTCAGATATTGATGGGTTTTACCACACCCACCTATACCACCGATCTTTTTTCGGTTCATGACAATGCAACCCAAACCTCAGCCATAAATGCTTATGCACCCAACGGATACGGGTTTTATACCGAGGCTGGAGCCATTGGTTTTTTAGGTAAAGTAAACAATGGCACCGGTTATGGTTTGTGGTCCGAAAATCAAAACAGCAGCGGGTATGGCGCCATGGTGGTTGGCTGCAATTCGGGGGCTTACACGCTCAACAATCACTATTTTGGATTGTCAGCACATGGTACCGATGGTATTTTTTGTGTGGGTCATTCAAGCAGCGGCAATGGCATCATTGCAGGAGGAAACAACGTGGGAACGCTGGCAACCATCACCGAGGGAGCCGGCGGTTCGTTTACAGGCTATCATGGTGTTTATGGCAATGGTACAAACAGCTCATCCGGCGTGGGCGTGGTGGGGGTAGGCAACAATGGCAACACTTATCACACAACTCCTGATGGAAGCGGTGGCGCGTTTACCGGCTATCACGGCAGTTTTTCTTATGCCACCGAAAGCTCGGAAGGGACCGGCGTTATAGGTGTGGGCAACGATGGATCCTACTACCTCTCTTCCAACGGTAGCGGTGGCGCATTTACGGGAAATTTGATTGGCGTGGCAGGATGGTCAACAGGATCAGGAGGCTACGGGGTGTATGGCCGTGCCATGAATGGCGGCTATGGTGTTTTTTCAAGCGGTAACTTCGCTGCCACGGGTAGCAAGTCGTTTATTATTGACGACCCGTTAGACCCGGCCAACAAAATGCTAAAACACTATTGTATCGAATCGCCCGAAGTGCTTAACATGTATCGCGGTAATGTGATATTAAACAACCTGGGAGAAGCAATGGTAACGCTTCCTAAATATTTTAATGCTATCAACATCAATTTCTCCTACAGTTTAACGGCCATTGGCAAGCCTGCTCCCGGAATTTATATTAAAGAGGAAATTGATGACAACGGCCATTTTAAGATTGCCGGAGGCCAGGCCGGTCAAAAAATCTCATGGGTAGTTTATGCCGAACGAAATGACCCTTATATGCAACAATATCCTGAAAGCAAGAAAGTGGTGATTGATAAAGAAAAAAACCGTGGAAAATACCTGCATCCTGAATTATACAACCAGCCGGCCAATAAGGGAATTTTTTATACAAAAGATGCAGACGCCCAATCGTTAAAAGGACACAAATCAGAGCGGGTTCCGGTTCAGGAGATTAATAACGAACGAATTGACAAAAAGCACTAACCTAGATATGAAAGCAAGGTTACAAATAACATTTATGTTAATGCTTTCCGCCCTGGTGGTTAAGGCGCAACTCACCATTGACCCGGGTGGATTCATCACCATCAATCCTTCCGGAAGCATGTATGTGGGTACTTCGCTGCACATCAATTCTGACGCGTCAGGTTCGGGATACTGGGTGGACAGAACCACGAATAATGATGTATCTGTTACCGGAACAGTCAACATTGAGCGATACATGGCCGAGGGTGGATGGCACAACACGGCAGCACCAGTCAACAATGTTTCTTCCAACGTTTATAGTGGTACCGATTTAGTTTTTTATTATGACGAAACCATTATTTTAAACGACTGGAATTTTGGGTGGGTATGGCATAGCGGCAGCCTTGACGTGATGAAAGGTTATGATGTTTACATTGCCTCACCCCTGTTGGTTGATTTCACCTCCTCTTCCGGAAACAATCTAAATTCGGGAAGCTATACCATCCCGGTAACGCGTACAGACGTTTCAAACGGGGAGAGCGAAAGTCATAAAGGTTGGAACTTAGTTGGAAACCCCTACCCTTCTCCTGTTGACTGGCTTGAGGAAACAGGTTGGGACAAGACAGACATTAACGATGCAAAATACATCTGGAGCCCGGCAAACAACAACTACACTATTTTCCTGGGGGGCAGCAATCCCACCGGCATAAACGGGGGAACACAATATATTCCCTCAAACCAGGGTTTTTGGGTACAAGCCACGCACAATGGAACATTTGGAATCAACAATGCCTGTCGGACGGGAACCATGTCAGCAACGCCCGATTTTTACAAGCAAGTTGACACAGAAATCAACGAATTAAGAATCCTAGCCACCGGCAATGGATATCATGATGAAACGCTAATTCGATTTCTGCCGATGGCAACTGAAAGTTTCGATCTAAACAAAGACGCCAGCAAGCTCTTTAGTCCTTTCGACAGCATCCCGCAAATATGTACCCTGGCCGAAAATAATCAACTGGCCATTAATTCGCTGCCTGAGTTGAATAATAATCTGTCAGTGCCCTTGGAATTTATTTGTAATGCTAAAGGTAACTATCGCCTTGTCATCGACCAAAATGCTGAAATTTTCAAGCATAACACCATCTATTTAAAAGATATCAGAGCCCAAAAGATGATAGACCTGGGACAGGATGGGGAATACTCGTTTTGTCACGATCCGGCCAATAGCGCCAAGCGATTTATCATCT
>JANTGU010000364.1 GCA_024762735.1 Bacteroidales bacterium
GAAACAGTGAATGGACGCTCTATCATGCAGGGCGGATCGTCAGGTTCCCCGATATTTGACGAAAACGGACGCATCATGGGAGACTTAACCGGGGGATACACCTCCAACAGCTGCTCTACCCCCTCCCCTGCTTATTATGGGAAAATCTGGTACTCGTGGGATCAAAATGGAAACGGTTCTTCTTTACGACTCAAAGACTGGCTGGATCCAACCAACACGGGCATTGAGAAGCTTTCCGGTGTTTCGTGGCAGGTCATTCTACCTACCTGCGATTTTACCGCCGACACCACAACGGTGATGCAAACCGATTCGGTTTTCTTTACCGACCTGTCGGGTCCCGGGGTTTATATTTGGGACTGGAGTTTTGCGGGAGGGTCGCCGGCTACTTCCAGCGAGCAGAACCCTGCAGTCATGTATAGCGATACGGGTTACTTCGATGTAACACTGGTTGCCACCAACGGCGATGGCTCTGATACCGAAACAAAAACAGCATACATCCACGTGATTCCCATGCCGGTGCCGACGCCTGAATTCTCCTCCGATGCTACGATTATAGCCCCGGGGGGTAAAATTCATTTTTATGATGAATCGACCGGCAACCCAAATTCATGGTATTGGGAATTCGAAGGCGGATCACCCTCCACTTCCACGCTGCAAAATCCGATTGTTCGCTACAGCACCGAAGGAGTTTATGATGTGAAACTGGTTACCACCAACAATGGAGGCAGTGATTCGATTACGAAAGCCGGATATATTACCTGCACCTCTACCCAGGCGCCTGTGGTTGATTTTACTGCCGACGACAACACCATCATGGAAGGCGAATCGGTGAACTTTACCGACTTGTCCACCAACGACCCGGACACATGGACATGGACTTTCACGGGAGGAACCCCTGAGACTTCCACCGAGCAAAATCCTCAAAATATTGTTTACAGCCAGGGAGGCAGCTATCCGGTAAAACTGGTCGCTTCCAATATTGGCGGCACCGACAGCCTGGTAAAAGAGGACTTTATTCATGTTGACTGGGTAGGCATTGGCGAATTTGAAAGCCCACGTGATTTTCATGTTTTCCCAAATCCCGGAAATGGCAACTTTGTTATTGAGTTTGCCGGTGCGAATGGCGAAACAGTAAACCTTAAAGTGATGGATGCTTATGGCAAAACGGTTAAAGAGGTGTCTGTTGTTAAAAATAGTAAGCAGTATGCATTAAACTTAAAATCATTAAGCAACGGCATCTATTTTATCACCATAGATGATGGAACCAAAACGATATCGAAGCAGGTTTCTATTGTAAAATAAGAATAATCTCGCTCATGGTTTTTAACTGTGAGTGGGATTGCTACCAGGCTAAGAAGGAGAACCCCTCTCTTAATAATTTAGCAGGTTAACAGTATGACAGGCAGCTACGGCAGCGGTTTCAGTGCGAAGCCGTGATGGGCCCAGCTTAACAGGTATAAACCCATGCTGTTTGGCCAGATTAACCTCTTCATGACTAAAATCACCTTCGGGGCCTATTAAAATAAATGCGTTGTTGCCGGGCTGATAAGCCTCTGAAAGCTCCAGGGTTACTCCCTCATCAATAAAAGCAATGAATTTTTGGCCCTCAAAAGGAAGCGCTATCATTTCCTTGAATTTTATCAAGTCGTGCAAACGTGGATGGAATGATTTTAGCGACTGTTTTACTGCTGCCGTGACAACCCTGTTTAAGCGGTCTTTTTTGATATCTTTCCGTTCCGAATGAAAACTCACAAACGGGATAATAGCATCGATCCCTATCTCGGTTGCCTTTTCAAGATACCACTCGAAACGGCTTATATTTTTGGTTGGCGCCACCCCCATCTGCAGTTGAAAAGGTCGCCTGTCCTCGCCTTCCCTTTTGTTCAACACCTCTACCTTACAATGTTTTGGATTGGCATCAATAATGGTGCAGATATAAATATAACCCTTTCCATCGGTAAAGAAAACCTCATCACCCACACGATACCGAAAGACCCTTATCAGGTGTTTCGACTCCTCCTCTGTGAGCTGGTAGTAAGGTTGTATAATATCAGGCGCGTAAAATAAATTCATTTTGTAAAAATAAATATTTCTTTTAACGCTGCTGAAAAAGGATATTAATTAATTTAGTCGGAAATACCGCTAAACAACACTGCTATGAGCTTTCAAATTAATCAGCAACTCTGTTTGAAATGCAAACACTGTATCGATGTTTGCCCTGTCAACCTAATTGCCATCAACCAGCAAAAGAAAATCCATTTTATTACCGGGCGCACCGAAATCTGCCTTGGATGCGGACAATGCATGGCTGTTTGTAGTTCCAAAGCCATTGTTGTTAACAACCTAAGCTACGAAGATGATTTTGACACCCTTCCTGAACAAACGGTTGATCGCGATTATTTTTTGAATTTTTTGTCCACACGCCGATCGGTTAGAAATTTTACACAGCAGCCCGTAGCTGATGAACTTATCAACAAGATTCTTGATTCGCTGGCCTATGCACCCTACGGTGCTTCGCCTGAAAAAATGGAAGTGACCGTGATTAACAACCGACAAACCATCGAAACGGCCCTACCCGACATTGAAAAATTTTTAGGTAATATTATCAGGTGGGTTGACAATCCTGTTAGCGCCTACATGATTAAAAGAAAAAAGGGAATTGAGACTTTCAACACCATAAAGCATCATCTTTATCCTATTGCCAAACACAACAATTACAAGCTGAAGTTTGGCGACCGCATCACCCGGGGAGCACCGGCCATGCTAGTTTTCCACGCACCCCAAGAGGCTGCAGAACATACCAACAACGGCCTTATCTATGCCACTTATGCCATGCTTACCGCTCATTCGCTGGGACTGGGAGCCAGCATGATTGGCATAGTGCCGGCAGCCATTAACAAAGTGAATTCGGTAAGAACTACTTTTCACATCCCGTCTTCCCA
>JANTGU010000365.1 GCA_024762735.1 Bacteroidales bacterium
TCTTCCATTGGATTTGGAATATTTTATATGATGGTTAACATCGGGGGATTGGTTGGCCCGATATTTTCTTCTAAATTGCGTGAAGCTTACGGCTGGCGAATAGTGTTTTTTATGGCCGCTTCTGCCATTTTGGTAAACCTGGTTATGGTGATACTGTTTTACAAAGAACCTTACCGGGAAAAAACAACGGATCCTTTGATGCTGTCTATTAAAAACTCATTGCTCAATATCTGGACAGCATTGAAAGATGTCAAGCTTTTACTTTTCCTTATTATCATGGTTGGATTTTGGACCATGTTTAATCAACTGTTTTACACGCTCCCGAACTTTATCGATCAATGGGTAAATACCAAAGTTATTTATGATGCGTTGGCTTCTATTTCACCTTCTATTGCGGCGGCAGTGGGGACACCTGAGGGTACTATCGCTCCTGAAATGATGGTGACGCTGGATGCCGGATCCATTGTTTTCTTTCAAATCATTATTTCGGCACTTGTAATGAAGCTAAGGCCTGTAAACGGAATCATGACAGGTATCTTAGTCAATGCAATTGGTATTGGCCTTGCTTTTAGCCAGCACAACGGTTTGTTTGTGGTCGTGGGTATTTTTGTTTTTGCCATTGGCGAGATGGCTTCATCTCCAAAATTTACCGAGTATATTGGAAAGATTGCTCCCCGCAACAAGGAAGCGCTTTATATGGGAACCTCTTTTTTGCCTGTGGCTGCGGGTAACTTCATTACCGGTTTTTTATCAGGTGATGTGTATCAGGCCTGGTCGGATAAAATTTCGTTGCTTAAATTGGAAGTGGCTGCAAGAGGGTTGTCAATTCCCGAGATATCGGACAAGTTTACTCAAAACGATTACATGCATAGGGCGGAAGAACTGATGGGCATGAATTCTGATCAACTCACCCGTTTTTTATGGGATACCTATCATCCCGAGAAAATTTGGATGTTATTTTCAGCCATTGGCATAGCTACCATTGTTGGACTATTCTTGTATGATAAGTTTGTTTTGAAAGGGAGTGCTACAGCTGAAAAATAACTCCTCCCGAGCTGTCTTTGCTTGCTCCCGTAGCAGAGGCGAAGCAGTTTATTTCGTTATTTATTCTTAGTACGCCCATCAGGGCAAACACTAAAGCCTCCTTATAATCAACCATCAGCGCTGAAGGGACTGCTACACGATAACTTGTAAGGTCTTCAAGTTCTGAAATCAGAAAACGGTTTCGGGCACCTCCCCCGGTCACCAGGATTTCCCCTTTGTTGTTTTTAAGCTCGCGATGCACTACAGGGGGGTTGTAAATATCAGCTCTTTTTGTTAACAAGGATATCGCTTTGTGCAGCTGGTCGGCAATGTGAAGGGTAACCGTGTGCAGTTTATCTTCAACAGTTCCCGCCGTTGCTTCCAGCAATGGAATAAAATTTTCAGCAATGTACTCGTTGCTCAACGATTTAGGGAAAGGTTTTAAGTAAAAGGGGTTTTCCGACAACTTTTGGTAGAGCGATTCCAACAAAACCCCTTGCGAAGCAAGTTTCCCGTCTTTGTCGTAGGCAAAGCCTTTTTTATTAGCCAGGAAATTAAGCATCTGGTTGGCAGGGCAGACATCGAAAGCTACTCTTTGTTGATTGTGTGTAAACGAAATGTTGGCAATGCCTCCCAGGTTAATGCAAGCATTATACTCATTAAATAGTAGTTCGTCACCTATGGGGACCAGCGGCGCTCCCTGTCCGCCCAGGGAAATGTCTTTTGACCTGAAATCAGCCACCGTGGTCAGCCGGGTGGTGTTTGCTATGGCTTGCCCATCGCCCAGCTGAAAGGTATATCCCTGTTCGGGATTGTGAAATACCGTATGGCCGTGCGAGGCGATTAATTCGGGTTTTAAATTGTGTTTTGCGATGAATTGATTGACCAATTCACCCGTTAACACGCCAAATTGGGTGTGCAGTGTTTTTAATTCATTGCTGCTATAATTACGAATGTTTTGTAATGTTTGCACCCATTTTTTAGAATATTCAACGGTTTCGCCAACTATTAGGCGGTACTGCCATCGCCGTTGCTCTTTCCAAAATTCGGCAAAGGCCATGTCCAACCCGTCCAGCGAGCTTCCCGACATCAACCCTATGACTTTCCAGATTTTCATAACAGTTTAACCAGGGTCTCGAGATGCATGCCGCGCGATCCTTTAAGCAGGATGGTTTTATTTTTTAGGGGGTTTTCCTGAAAATACGATGCTGCTTTTTGAGTAGTGTCAAAGCATGTAAAGGGAGATTTGGTTTTGGAAAAATGCTCTCCAACAAGATAGACGCACTGAAAACCTTGTTGAAGTAAAAGGTCAACCACTTTTTGATGCTCTTCGGAGGCGCCGGCTCCCAACTCGAACATATCGCCCAAAATCAGACACTCGTTTTCAAAACCAGCCTCTTTAAAACTGTTGATGGCATGGGTCATGCTTACGGGGTTGGCATTGTAAGCATCTAACACAAGATGGTTGTGGTTTGTTTTTACCTGTTGCGACCGGTTGTTTGACGGGATATAGTTTTCGAGGGCAACTTGGATGGCTTGAGCGGGCACCTTAAAATAGTTTCCCACGGCAGCGGCAGCCAGCATGTTCATAAAATTGTAGCTTCCATAAAGATGACTGGCCACAAATATGGTTTTTACACCCAGGTCAACTTTTACCTTTAAAAAGGGCTTGTGGATTAGAATCTCCCCTTTAACATGCCCTTTTGATGTGCCGTACGAAAATTGGTTTAGTTTTTTTGATAGCTCTGACAACAGTGTGTCGTCAGCATTTACAAAAACAAGACCCTTGCTGTTTTCCAGAAAGTCGTACAACTCCTTTTTGGTTTTTTTTACTCCATCAAAGTTACCAAACCCTTCCAGGTGGGCTTTGCCAATATTGGTGATAATGCCATGGGTTGGAAGT
>JANTGU010000366.1 GCA_024762735.1 Bacteroidales bacterium
AAGATGGAATCGTGGTCAGTGGCTTTAAAATGTCAGTAACCCAGGCACCTTATGCCGACGAAATCTTTGTAATTCCTACCCGTGCCTTGATGGAAGATGACAAAGATTACGCGGTTGCTTTTGTGGTACCCGGCGACTGGGAAGGCGTTAAGCTGGTAACACGACCGGTATGGCATCGCCAGAAAGATGACGACAACCCACCACCCATTTGCCAAACAGGCATTTCCGATTCGGTGGTTGTATTTGACAATGTGTTTGTCCCCAACGAGCGTGTTTTTATGGCCGGTGAATGGGAATATGGCCGTCGTTTGGCTTTGCTGTTTGCCGATTCGCACCGCCACAGCTATTCAGGATGTAAGCCTGCTGTTTCCGATATTTTGTGCGGCACCTCGCTGCTGGCTGCCGAAGCCAACAACATTACCAAGGTTTCGCATGTGAGAGAAAAGCTTACCCAGTTTGCCGGTGCCGCCGAGCTGGCTTTTAGCGCCGGTGTGGCTGCCGCTGTTTTTGGCAAGAAAACTTCCAGTGGCACTTTTTTCCCCAACACCATCTATGCCAACGTGGGGCGTAAATTAATGGGAGAACTCATTTATCACGAGTTTAACCTCCTGACCGAAATGGCCGGTGGTATTGCTTCCACCCTCCCTTTTAAAGAGAGTTTTACCATGGATGAGTTAAAAGAACACCTTGATAAATTCATTGTTAGAAATCCAAAAATACCTGCTGATTTATCCTTGAAAATTTGGAACCTGGTGGAAATCATGAGTACTTCGGGCATGACTGCCGAACTGCTTGTGGGTGGCGTTCATGGTGGCGGATCACCCATTATGGAAGCCATTGCCCTGAGTCTGGAATACGATTTTAAAACCCGTATCAATGTAGCCAAATACCTTGGCGGCATCGATAAAGACATGGATGATGATGTGGATCTGGAAACAGAACCCTGGACGAAACTGAAGTTTGACGACAACGATGAAAAATAGATTCGACCTCACCGGAAAAGTGGCCATCATCACCGGCTCATCCAAAGGAATTGGCGAAGCCATTGCCCGGGTTTATGCCGAAAACGGCGCCACGGTTGTTATTAGCAGCCGTAAGCAGGAGGCTTGTGATAAAGTGGCTGACGCTTTTAAAGCGGATGGTTTAAACGCCATTGCCATAGCCTGTCACGTGGGGAATGCCGAAGACAGGAAAGCGCTGGTTGAAAAAACCATGGGTGAACTGGGTGGTGTTGACATTTTGGTAAACAACGCGGGCACCAACCCTGTTTTTGGTCCCATTGAGGAAGCTGACGAAGCTGTCTTCGACCAAATTATAAATGTCAACGTGAAAGCACCCTGGGATTTGGCCAATCTTTGTCTCCCGAGCATGAAAAAACGGGGGGGTGGCAGCATCATCAACATCAGCTCGGTGGAGGGTGAACTTCCCGAAGAGGGCTTAGGTATCTATTCTGTTAGTAAATCGGCGGTAACCATGCTTACCAAAAGCCAGGCAAAAGAGTGGGGAAAGCACGGCATCCGTGTAAATGCCATCTGCCCGGGACTGATAAAAACCAAATTCAGTGCTGCGCTGTGGACCAACGAGCAAATCATGAAACAAATTAAAGAGGCCTCTCCCATGGGCCGCATGGGCGAACCCGACGAAATTGCCGGCATTGCGCTGCTGCTGGCCTCAGGAGCGGGCAGTTTCCTTACCGGAAGCATTATTGTGGCCGATGGCGGGTTTTTGCTGGGGTAAAATACTAGTCAAATAAATAGTCGTCCTCCGACTCAAAGACGGGGGACGACTTTTGAACATTCAATTTGCACCAAAGCAAAACCCAGCGCATTCCGTGCGAAAGCAACCCGAAGCACGAGGGTTGCTGCAGTCGAGGAATCTCCTGAGAACCATCCTGCTCTTAGGGCAAGAACGCTTTTTGCAATAGTAATCCTATGATGCCTAGGAGACCCTTCCACTCCGCTGACGCTCCGGTCAGGGTGACGGTTCCTTTTACTAAAGGTAACCATTGTGGCCCGGGAGATGCCAGCCCGACTATATCGTTCTAGCGGGCTTCGACTTCGCTACTAATGATAAGTATATTGTAAGTTGTAGTATTTCAAGGATTTACTTAACAACCCAACATTCATGCACTCCCTGGGCTAAACCCCGGGGTAGAAAGGATAATAGTTCAGCTATCTTCACTCCTCCAGCCCCGTATAGCAAAATATTAGTTGACCTCCGACTTTTAGTCGGGTGATAACTTTTAAAACCTGTTTAGATTAAGTTTTACTTTTCCAGTTTTCAGGATTTTGCGAAGAATGGAAAACTGCAATAATGATAATGGTATTATTGTCCTTGTTGACATTATAAATAATAAGGTATGGAAATGTATCAGGAATAGCAGCCCGGTTGTTTTTGTATCTTACTTGAAAACTTTCTGGCTGTAGTTGAATGATTTTAACACACTCTTTGATGCTTTGGGTAAAGCGTTTACCAAGTCCTTTTTGTTGCTTGTTATACCACAGGGCATTTTTTTTAATATCTGCTTTTGCAGCATCGGAAATAATTACTTTATAGGTCATTTTCAATTTCTTCAATAGCCTTTTCAAAGTCCTGAAATTTTTCATTCTCTTTGGCTACTTTCTCTAACCTGTCATCAATAATATCTTTTTGCCATTGATCTAGTTCCAATGCGTTTTCAAGCTCAAGACCCTTGTATTTTTCTTTTAATCTATTCCACACTTTTATTGGAATAAATACCCCTGTCGTTTTGCCAGACAAATCATGTAAATACTGGAAGTTCATTCTGTTGCTTTTTACCAAAAAATTACTAACTCTTTGCAAAGATACGGAATTTTTAGCCGAAGATAAAAATGGTATTAGTTCTTTGAATTTATGCTTAATGAAAGAAAGACTTTTGCTGAAAGTGACAGTCTTTCCTTT
>JANTGU010000367.1 GCA_024762735.1 Bacteroidales bacterium
GAATCAGCCTGGGTTTACACAAGGGGGAGAAAACAGCACTTATCGCCAACAATGGTACCGGTAAATCTACTTTGCTAAAAATTATTGCAGGCAAAGAGGAGGCTGATGGGGGAGAGGTAGTGCTGCGCAATGGCATCAAACTAGGATATCTGCCGCAACAACCTGTTTTTGATGAAGGGCTAACCATTAACGAGTTAATCAACGGCTCTCACACGGAAGTGCTCACGGTGATAAAGGAGTATGAACAGGCTTTGCATTTCCAGGCAGCCAATCACCACAAAGAAGCACAACAGCGGGTGGAAGCGGCTACGGCAAACATGGATTTGCTGCAGGCCTGGGATTATGAACGCCGGCTTAAGCAGGTGCTTACCAAATTCTCTATCACGCGACTTAACCAAAAAGTGACGACCCTTTCCGGCGGACAAAAAAAGCGGCTGGCACTGGCTTTGGTGTTGCTGGACGAACCTGATATTCTGCTCCTCGATGAACCTACCAACCATCTCGATATCGACATGATTGAGTGGTTGGAAAAATATTTGCAGCAAAGCAATGTTACCCTTTTTATGGTAACGCACGACCGCTATTTTCTCGACAGGGTGTGCAACCATATTGTCGAAATGACCGACGGAACCATTTACAACCATCAGGGTAACTACAGCTATTTTCTTCAGAAAAAGGCTGAACGCGAAGAGGTGCAGAGTGTGGAAATTGAAAAAGCTAAGAAGCTGATGAAGAAAGAGCTGGACTGGATGCGACGTCAGCCCAAGGCCAGAACGCATAAATCTAAATCGCGTATCGATGCTTTTTATGATATTAAAAAGAAGGCCTCTTCGGGCAAAAAAGAGGAGGAGTTGAATCTTGATACTGTTAACCGGCGCATGGGGGGTAAAATTCTGGAAGTAAGAGGACTTTCAAAAAGCTACGGTGATATCAACATTGTAAACAATTTTGAATATACCTTTAAAAAAGGGGAACGCATCGGCATCATCGGGAAAAACGGTTCCGGAAAGTCGTCTTTTCTAAACCTCTTAAATGGTGTTGAAAAACCCGATGCCGGCACGGTTACCGTGGGCGACACGGTAGTTTTTGGCTATTACAAGCAGGACGGGCTGCCGCACTTGCGCGATGACCAAAAGGTGATAGAGGTGGTAAAAGATATTGCCGAAGTCATCGAAACCTCAAAGGGTAACAGTATGACGGCTTCGCAGTTTTTAAACTACTTTATGTTTCCTCCC
The DNA here is from genome assembly GCA_024762735.1 of Bacteroidales bacterium. Lineage (GTDB taxonomy): Bacteria > Bacteroidota > Bacteroidia > Bacteroidales > F082 > B16-G9. Next base: position 1,236 of record JANTGU010000367.1, read on the forward strand.
GAGATGCAATACGCGCTCGTGGCCAACCTGAGCGGTGGCGAAAAACGCCGGCTCTATCTGTTAACGGTGCTTATTAAAAACCCCAATTTTTTAATTCTTGACGAACCTACCAACGACCTTGATTTGCTGACCCTGTATAAACTGGAGGAATTTCTGTTGAATTTTAAAGGATGCCTGTTATTGGTTTCGCATGACAGGTATTTTTTGGATAAGCTGAGCGATCATCTTTTTATTTTTAAAGGTGATGGCGAGATTAAAGATTTTTACGGGCCATACAAAGAGTATCGTCAGCGGATAATGGAAGAGGAGAAGGAGCAAAAGGAGCTAAAACAGGCTGAAAAGCGGGCGCAGGCAACAGGTGCTTCAACAAAGAAAAAGGTTAAAACCAAGCTTAGCTACAAAGAGCAAAAGGAGTACGAGCAGCTGGAGCAGGAGATTGAAAAACTTGAGCAAGAGAAAGTTACCCTTGAAAATGAGCTCAATTCGGGCATTACCGAATTTGAAATTTTGCAGGAGATTTCCGGTAAAATAAATTCGATCATGCAACAGCTTGACGACAAAACCCTTCGCTGGATGGAGCTGGAAGAGTTGAGAGAGCAATTGCAGCAGTAGTATATTGCTTTAATAATGCCGGTTTGTTCCAATAGACCTTTCGGATTTACCATCAATACAACCACAAACTCTCTCACACGGTTTGCAACCGTGCGTTCAACCCAATTGGCTTTTAACAAATTATGTCTTTGCTTTGTAAGCATCTTTTTGTTTGAGAACCATAATAAACAACACCAGAGGAAGACTAACATGAGTCTCATAAACTTTATTAGCTTTGTTTATTCAAAAACGTATCAATGAAAGGCTTCATTATAAAAGCATATTTGCTTACTTTATGGCTGATATTTAGCAGTGCTGTGCTGTTAGCACAGCCGTCCAACTACTGGTCCAACAGTTTCAATTCGGAGGCTTCGTTGCTGGGAGGTGCTGTAGTAGGGGGTGGTTCAGGGATTACCTCTATTTACTATAACCCGGCCAATATCTCGGAAATTAAAAACAGCAACATATCCTTAAACTCGAGCCTTTTTAAGTTTACTTACGAAACGTATAACAATGCTTTTGGAAACAGCATGGATGTGTCAAATACGGTTTTTAAGGTAGAGCCCAGATTTGCTTCGTTGATATTCCGACCCAAAAAGCATCCGAAAATTAGTTGGCAGCTGGCTGTGTTTAGCCACGATTATAACCGTGTTTACCTCTATAACACTTTTACCGAGTCTTCAAAAAAACTGGGGCTGGCGGAAACCGGACAATACTACGGGGCTTTTAATTTAAACAATGTGTACGATGACTATTGGGCCGGTTTCGGGGCGGCTTACGAGCTTAACAAAAAGCTCTACCTGGGCTTTTCCATTTTGGGAAGCCTGAAAAATATGAGGTATGTTGACCGGCAGCAAACTACTCTTGATCCAAGTGAAGTGACCGCTGATTCTAAAGGACAACAGTCCATCTCCAGCTGGTCGTCGTTTAGTTGGGTGGATATGTGGGATGCAAGGATGTTGCTAAAGCTGGGTCTTCGGTATGAATGGCATCATACAAGCATAGGTTTAAACCTGACGCTTCCTTCGGTAAAAATAATGGGGTATGCTCATGCAAAATTTGAAAATGGTTACACCAATATTATTGATAATGAGG
>JANTGU010000368.1 GCA_024762735.1 Bacteroidales bacterium
TTTCATTTTTAAGTTCAGGATATTTTTCAGCAACCTTTATCATAACCTTAAAAGCGATTATTCTCACCGACGGGCTTTTTTTGGGTGATTCCCATATGGAAGCACACTTATCAAATACGATGCCTTCCAGCTCTTCCGGAATCTCCATCCGGCTTATTATCTTAAGTAATTCGCGCTGGTAGCCATCCTTTTTATGGTCAATAGCATCCACAAAATCTTTTAAAAAAGGTTTTATCCTTGGGTCGTTTTCTTCCACGCATTGTGATAACAGCCACGCGGCTTTCCATGACAGGGGCCGCGGGTTTGAAGTGGCAATTTCAACCATTATCTTAAACCGGTCATCATCATTGCAGATAAGATAAAGAAGCTCGTCTTTGTTAAAATGGTTGAACAGTTTATCTTCCAGCATGGGCTCAATCAGCAGGCACCTCTTCCAACTGTTCAATATGGCTGGGCTGAGGCATGGCTTTATGGATGGTCAGTTCATCGATAAGGCGGGTGTCGTCGGCAAATTTATCGATGATAAACAGCACGTAGCGCACATCAACACAAATAGTACGTTGTAAAATCTCCTCGTAAGCCAAATCGCCACTCATGGCTTCCCAGTTGCCATCAAAAGCAATGCCTATCAACTCTCCTTTACCATTGATAACAGGACTTCCGGAGTTTCCACCGGTAATATCGTTGGTGGTAAGGAAGTCGGTGATAAGCTTGCCATCTTCACCGTAAGGACCAAAATCTTTTTTCTGGTAAAGTTTCTTTAGTTTGGCGGGAACAATAAACTCATCGTTGGTCGGGTCTTCTTTTTCCATAACCCCTTTAAGGTGGGTTACATAATCGTAATGCACCGCATCGGCGGGATAGTAATCCAACACTTTTCCATAGGTGAACCGCATGGTGGAGTTGGCATCAGGATAGAATTTTTTACCGGGTTGCATGGCTCTTATGCCGGCTTCCCAAAGGCGGGTGCCCTTCTTCATGGTGCTTTGGCTTTCGCGATAACTGCCCGAAGCGGCCATGATGTTTTTCATATACCCCTTCATCAAGCCAAAAACGGGATCTTTGTCTAATGTTTTCAACTTAGGTTCGTTTAAAAAAGCTTTGAAATGAGTGGAATCCGGTAAAAATGAAGTGGCATAAACATGATCGGCCAGGGCGTTAAAATCGCCCTTGTACTTTTGAACCAGTTTATCCAGCAACTCAGGATGCATGTCGGCAGGCATTTTTTCGTAATACATCTGTGTCATGGCAGCAAATACATCTTTATCGGTAGCCAGGTCGTAATCCTTGTACATTTCGGCCAAACCTTCCAACAACCTTTTGGTTGATTTTTTTATCCGTTTCTCCATTTTGGCTTTTTTCTTTTTATCCTTCTCCTTTTTCAGTTTGGTAAGCTGACTTTCCAATCCTGACAGGCTTTGAGCCATCGACATCACATCGGCTCCCTGAAGTCCGGCCACGCTGCCGATTACCAAAGGAACAAAATGCTCCGACATTTTGCCATAAGCCTCATTGATTAGGGGCAATGCCTCGCCATATTTGGCTTTGCGCGAGTCATCAGCATTTAACCACGCAGTAAAAGAGGCTTCAAAATCTTTCTTTTTATCGTAAACATCATTTTTTTTAACCCCTCGTTGCTGGCCTATAAAGTATTTCCAGGCGTTGGCAATACCGGCATAATTGGAGGCATATTTAATTTTAACTTCCTGGCTGGCATCCATGTGCTTTTTCCAGGTTTCCAGTTTTTTTCCAAATACTTCGATCAACGGTGGAAAGTAATCGTTCATTTTAAACTGAATGCCATACGAGGTAAGATACCTTTCGGTGGTGCCGGGATAGCCCCAAATCATGGCAAAATCATCTTTTTTTACCCCATCCAGCGAAATGGGTAAATAGTGTTTGGGTTTTAACGGAACGTTGTCTTTCGAGTATTCGGCCGGCGATCCGTCGGGAGCAGTATAGATACGGAAGATGCTAAAGTCGCCGGTATGGCGCGGCCACATCCAGTTGTCGGTATCGCCACCAAATTTACCAATGGCTGAAGGAGGAGCGCCCACGAGACGCACATCTTTGTAAACCTGATAAACATACATGTAATACTCGTTACCGGCAAAAAAGCCTTTGATTACCACGTTGTATTTTCCACTATCGGAAGCTTGCTTTTTCAAGCGGGATTCAATTTTTGAAACTATTTTACCCCGGTCGGCTTCGCTCAGCGTATCGCTAAGTCGCGGAACAATGCTGTCGGTAACATCGGCCATGTACATCAATACCGAAGCACTCAGCCCTTCGTTGGGCAGCTCTTCGTCGAGGGATTTGGCCCAAAACCCATCTTTCAGATAATCGTGGTCGGTACTGGAGTGTTTCTGAATGTAATCGTACCCGCAATGGTGGTTGGTAAACAGGAGTCCCTGACTTGACACCAGTTCCGAGGTACAAAAATAACCTTCAGGTGTAGGACCGGTTGAAAGTCCCACGATGGCATCTTTTAAACTGGGTTGGTCGCGACTGTATAACTCGTCGGCCGTGAGCAATAATCCCATTTTTTGCATCTCGGCGATGTTCAGGGTTTTAATAAACATGGGTAACCACATGCCTTCGTTGGCTTTAACAGCAACGCTTGCAAGCAACAGTATTGCTATTAATGGATAAGTAAGTTTTTTCATTTTTATATTTTAATATGAATGGTTATATAGTTTGCAAATAAGACAACCCCTTTTAACGATTGGTTACAAATGTACTTTTTTTTACAAATCATCACCCTCCTTGATAAGGAGAAAGCGTTTTCTTTGAGTAAATCTGAAACAGTGTAAAATCTTTAATAACGGACTTTACTATCAGAAATAGTAACCATTAACGTAACTTGAGATATTGGAGATATTTATACTGTACGCTAAATCAGTAAGGTATAAAAGC
>JANTGU010000369.1 GCA_024762735.1 Bacteroidales bacterium
TGAATACCACTTATTCCCCTCACCCGGAGGGGATAAAGGGGTGGGTTATAAAAAATATCATTCATTTTATTAAATATTTTATTCAGGTACAATACACTGATTAGTTACAAAAGATTTTCAAATATACAACAAATGATATGTATTACAAAAAAAATGAATACTCTTTGTTATGATTTTCTTTTAATCAGCTGTATTCAGTGAAAAAGTAATAATTATTATTGATTTATCAGATTATTTTCGAGGGTAAGACCCTGTTTTTCGCCTTCCTTGAGCATAAACCGATAAGCAGGCTCAAACTCGTTGGGAATCACCCCGTCAAGGATAGCTTCACGGATGGCGGTTTTAATATCACCGACCAAAGGGGATGGTTTCAACCCGAAAGTTTTCATGATAACCTCTCCGCTAACGGGAGGTTGCCAGTTTCGAATGCGGTCTTTTTCTTCCACTTCTTTCAGCTTCCGGCGGACAATTTTAAAATTTTGCAGGTACTTTTTAACCTTGGCCTCGTTTTTAGAAGTGATGTCGGCTTCACACAACTGCATCAAATCATCCACATCGTTGCCGGCATCAAACAGAAGCCTTCTCACGGCTGAATCCGTTACAATGTCTTTGGAAAGCACAATGGGTCTAAGGTGTAGTAAAACCAGTTTCTGCACGTATTTCATGTGTTCGTTTTGTGGCAGCATCAACTGTTTGAAAATGGTTTTGGTCATTTTTGCCCCCACGAATTCATGACTGTGAAAAGTCCACCCAACTTTATTATCATAGCGTTTGGTAACCGGCTTTGCAATATCGTGCAAAATGGCAGCCCATCTTAACCACAGGTTGTCTGATTTTGAGGCCACGTTGTCGAGTACTTCCAACGTGTGATAAAAATTATCTTTATGGGCTTTTTTGTTAACTACTTCAACTCCTTTTAAAGCAGCCATCTGAGGAAAAATAACCTTGAGCAGCCCCGATTCTTCCAACAACTTAAAACCAACGGAAGGCTTGTCAGCTAAAATTATTTTGTTGAGTTCGTCGGCTATACGCTCTTTCGAAACAATCGACATTCTGTTTTTGTTTCGGCTGATGGCCTGGAAGGTATTTGTATCTATGGAAAAGTTAAGCTGCGTGGCAAAACGGATAGCGCGCATCATGCGCAGCGGATCATCTGAAAAAGTGATGTCGGGATCGAGTGGTGTTTTTATGATCTTTTTTTCTAAATCCTCCAGCCCGTTAAAGGGGTCATGCAGTTCACCATAGTTATGTTTTTGCATGCTCAACGACATTGCATTGATGGTAAAATCTCTTCGTTTCTGGTCATCAGCCAACGTTCCGTTTTCAACAATGGGTTTGCGTGAATCCTTGCGATAGGATTCTTTACGAGCCCCCACAAATTCCAACTCCCAGTTACCTTTTCTAATCATGGCGGTGCCAAAATTTTCAAAATACTTTGCTTCCGTGTTATTGCCCATGGCTTTGGCTACTTCGCGGGCGAACTCGATACCGCTACCCTGCACCACAAAGTCCGCATCTTTCGATGGTCGGTGCAAAAGCAAATCGCGGACAAATCCCCCGATTACAAAAACTTTGGTCTTTGTCCTGTCGGCTGTTTCAGCAATAATTTTAAAGAATTCCTGATGTAAATGTTCTGCTAAATTCATTGGCGCAAAGGTAGGAAAAGTTGGTGTATGAATGCTCGACCGTCAAAAAGATAGGGGGTTCTTATAATCGAGGTGAAGCGAAGCGAGTAATAATTTCAAGGTTGCATGCTGTGAGGGGAGAAATCGGTGAGCGATAGTCTCACAGTTACAAACTGTGAGAGAGAGTAGGGGGGTGTAAACTAGCTTAAAAGCCTAATAACTTCATCGAGTTTATCAACAACAACAGGGTGTGCTGCCAGGAGTCTTTTTTTTGAATTATGGCCGGTAGCCACCAAAATCAAATCAACACCAAGCACGTCAGCTACCTGTTTATCATGTAAAGTATCCCCGATAATCACCACTTCGTCAGGATTTACCCCAAGGTTTTTCAACAGATGTTTGCCGGTTTCTTCTTTGCTGCTGCCGTAATGGTCGCCCACGCCGGTAACTTCATCAAAAAAGGAGAGGATTCCTTTGCCCGCTAAAGTTTTAACCAGACTTTCGTGTTCCATGGCAGATAGCACAACCTGACGATAGCCTAGCGCTTTAAACAGTGAGAGTACATCAGGAACTGACGGGAACAGTTTTGTTTCAGAAAAACGGCCATAGTACAGGTTAATAAACTCCATGGCAGGTTTTTCAAAACCTTCGGTTTCTAAATCAAAACCAACAGACTTGTAATACTCGATAACGGGAAAGGTGAAAATTTCTTTGTAAGTATCTGAATCAATCAGCGGAAGGTTTCTTTTATGAAGCAAAACGTTGATGCAGTCAACGCAATAATCCACATCGTCGAGCAAGGTGCCGTTCCAGTCCCAAACAATAACTTTTTTACCTCTATTCTTTTTCATCATCCTTTGTGATACGGGAGGCCTAACACGGGCAGATTGGCAGCAAAGAAGTCATCTTTATGAATACCCCTACTGAAGAAAAGCTTAAAGGCGTTGGTTTTATGAGCCACGAAGGCAATCAGGTCGATATTGTTGCGCGAAACAACAGCATTTAAGGTTGCTGCCGTGTCATTGTCATCGTTTACCATCATAAACCTTATCTTTTCTTCCAGGCGTTCAGTTTCAAAAGCGGCTTCCAGCGGTTGCATGGTAACCGTATCTTTATCAGACCTTCTGAAATGCACCACATAGAAGGTAAAGTGGTGATGACTGAACAGTTTGAGCATCATTTTCAAGGTGGTTATATCATGATCGATATCATCCAGTTTGGTGGGATATAAAACGTTTTCAAATTTGAAAGCGTCATAATCATTGGGGACGGCAATGA
>JANTGU010000370.1 GCA_024762735.1 Bacteroidales bacterium
CTGAGTTCGGTATAAGACTTTAGCTACAGAAAGCCAACAGGAAGTGAGATTTGGAGCAAAAAAACAGAAGGAATAGCGGGCTATTTCAAGGTTTTTTTACTTCAAAGATTGCTTTTTGTTGGCTTTCCCTGAAGGGTCATGATAATTTTCCCCTATACTTCCGCAAAATTCCTTGAATTATCCCGATAGTCCTGCGGTATTTTGCATCGTCTAGGAAAAAATTATCTATGACTGAAGCAAAGCCTTATATCGAACTCAGGTTATTAGTCAGGATAAATAGGTTAATTTTTTAAGCCTGGAATAGAGTTCCCATGAATAAATAAACCTTTCCATAATTGTAAATATATCTGGTCACCGGACATATTTACGTTAATTTGTCCGGTTGACCAGACGAATTATCAAAAGTAAATGCAATCTGAACCAAAATGGAGGATTATCTAAGGATGGATTTTGTTCTTTTAACTATTCTAAATATCATAAAACCATTTTAAATTTACCGGAATTATTATTTAAAGATGATTACTTTTGCGCTGCCTTTCCGAAAACGATTTCGGGAGCAAAGAATAGTTATTTTCAAACAATTACATACCATACAAAATGATTCAGGATAATTTTGAAAAACGCCATATTGGCCCGCGTGGAACTGACATTGACGACATGCTTAAAGTAGTTGGTGCCGGTAGTCTTGATCAATTAATAGATGAAATAATTCCCGCCAACATTCGCTTGCCCGAGCCACTTAAGCTTGACAGAGGAATGAGTGAGTACGAGTTTCTAAACCACATGCGAAATCTTGCTAAAAAGAACAAGGTTCATAAATCATACATCGGACAGGGTTATTACAACACCATCGTGCCATCGGTTATTGTTCGCAATGTTTTTGAAAATCCGGGTTGGTACACTTCGTACACCCCTTACCAGGCCGAAATTTCGCAAGGCCGCCTGGAAGCGCTGTTGAATTTCCAAACCATGATTTCCGACCTCACGGGCATGCCTTTGGCTAACTCATCGTTGCTGGACGAGGGTACTGCCGCTGCCGAAGCCATGCTGATGTTTTTTCATGCCCGTCCCCGTGCTAAAGCCAAAGCCGGCGCCAATGTTTTCATGGTATCCGAAGACCTTTTCCCACAATCCATCGACGTGCTAAAAACACGCGCTGCTTCCAACAACATTGAGTTGGTTATTACCAGCCGTGATGCCTTTGATTTTAATGAAAATGTGTTTGGGTGCATTTTCCAGTATCCCGATCAAAAAGGAGAAATCATCGATTTTACCTCCCATGTTGCCAAGGCCAAAGAGGCTGGTGTTCCTGTAGCTGTGGCAGCTGATCTGATGAGCCTGGCTTTACTGACTCCTCCGGGAGAGTGGGGTGCTGACGTAGTGTTTGGTAACTCGCAACGTTTTGGTGTGCCCATGGGCTTTGGTGGCCCGCATGCTGCTTACTTTGCCACCACCGAAACCTACAAACGGCAGATGCCGGGACGGATCATCGGAATTTCGAAAGATGCCAACGGTAACACTGCCTTACGCATGGCACTGCAGACTCGTGAACAGCATATCAAGCGTGAAAAAGCCACCTCCAACATTTGTACTGCCCAGGCACTGTTGGCTATTATGGCCGGTTTTTATGCTGTGTATCACGGAAAGGATGGCATTAAAGCCATTGCTGCCGAAATCCATGCACTGGCCGTGGACCTGGCTAATAACCTTAAAAAATATGGCTACCTGCAGGAAAACAGATTTTTCTTCGATACGCTTTATGTAAAGTTGCCTGAACAGGTTCACGTGAACCTGGTTCGTGAAAAGGCACTGGAAGCCGGCATCAATTTCCGCTATTTTGAAAACGACCATATTGGAATCAGCCTTGATGAAACCACCTCGCGCAAAGATGTTAAAGCCATCATTGAGTTGTTGGCCACCGTGGCCGGTAAAACGATGGAAGCGGTGGGTTTTGCCGATGCTGAAGAAAACATCACCAAAAATATTCCTTCTAATTTAGTGAGAACGTCTCCCTACCTGGAGCACCCTGTTTTCAATAGCCATCACAGCGAAACGGAGATGATGCGCTATCTGAAGAAATTGGAAAACAAGGATATTGGTTTAAACCGCTCCATGATTCCGTTGGGATCGTGTACCATGAAACTCAATGCGGCTACTGAAATGATACCCATTAGCTGGCCCGAATTTACCGACATTCATCCCTTTGTACCAAAAAATCAGGCGTTGGGATACCACGAAATAATTGATGAAATGGAATCGATGCTGGCCGAAATTACCGGCTTTAGCGCCGTTACATTTCAGCCTAACTCGGGTGCTGCCGGCGAATATACCGGGCTGATGGTCATTCGTCAGTATTTTATTGCCAAAGGAGAATCTCACAGGAACATCTGTTTGATTCCGGCATCAGCGCACGGTACTAATCCCGCCAGTGCCGTGATGGCCGGCATGAAGGTGGTGGTAGTTAAAACCGATCCCAATGGTAACGTTGATATTGAAGACCTGAAAAACAAAGCCGAAGAGCATAAAGATAACCTGGCAGCGTTGATGATTACCTATCCCTCCACCCACGGGATTTTTGAAGAGGGGATTAGAGATATCATTAAGATTATCCACGACAATGGCGGACAGGTTTACATGGATGGCGCCAACATGAACGCGCAGGTGGGTCTCACAAGTCCCGGTTTTATTGGTGCTGATGTTTGTCATCTTAACCTGCATAAAACCTTTGGCATTCCTCACGGTGGTGGAGGTCCCGGTGTAGGTCCTGTAGGGGTTGCCAGGCATTTGAAACAATTTTTGCCAACTCACCCTGTTGTTGAAACGGGCGGTGAAAACGGATTTACTGCCGTATCGTCGGCGCCATACGGAAGTGCCCTGGTGCTGCTTATTTCTTACG
>JANTGU010000371.1 GCA_024762735.1 Bacteroidales bacterium
TCGAAGGCCAGATTGAAGGTGCTGTGGCCATGGGATTGGGTTACGCTCTTTCGGAAGACCTCCCCATGAAAGAGGGATATCTTGTGCATGATAAATATAGAAAATTGGGAATATTGCGGGCACACGAAACCCCTGAAATTGTTGTCAAGGGCATTGAAGTTCCTGATCCCGTTGGCCCTTATGGTGCCAAGGGGATTGGCGAAATCGGACTTGTCCCCACTGCCGGGGCGGTAGCCAACGCGTTGTGCGCTTTCGACGGAAGAAAGCGGTATCGCTTACCTTTGAACAAATATTGAGATTAAAAACAAAACAGATGTCAATCCTTTTAAAAAATACCAATTACCTGGACTGGGAAACCCTCACTTTTCAAAAAACAGACCTGCTCGTGGAAGAGGGAGTGAACGGGAAAGTGCTGCTTGCAGGCGATGAAATTTTAACCTCCACTCCTACTGAAACCATTAACTGCGAAAACAAGATAGTAACCAAGTCGTTTGTGGTGGGCCACCATCATATTTATTCGGCATTATCGCGAGGCATGGGCGCTCCTAAAAAAAAACCCGAAAACTTTGTTGAAATATTAAAATACATCTGGTGGACACTGGATAAGTCGTTAGATAAGGAAATGATTGAGGCCAGTGCGTTGGCCACAGCCATCGCTTGCGCCAAAGCAGGCTCCACTTTTGTCATCGACCACCACGCTTCACCCAATGCCATTCCCGGTTCACTGGAAATTATTGCCAAAGCATTTGATCAGGTGGGCGTAAGTCATTTGTTATGCTATGAAATATCGGATCGCGACGGGTTGGGTATTGCCGACCAGGGTCTTGAGGAATCTGAAGCATATCTTGAAAATCATCAGGGATTGATAGGTTTGCATGCATCCTTTACGGTGGGCAATCGTACCTTGCAAAAGGCAGCAAATTTAATGCGACAATACCATTCAGGGTTTCATATTCACGTGGCAGAGGACACGTATGATGAAGCGTTCACGCAAAAGGAGTATGGCAAAAACATCATGCAAAGGCTACAAGAAACAGGTGCTTTGGAGAGCTCAAAAACCATTCTTGCGCACTGTCTCCACCTTTCGGACGAGGAACAAAAAATGGTGCGTGATTCAAAAGCATGGGTGGTTCAAAATACTGAAAGCAACCTGAACAATCATGTGGGATTTTTTAACGGAAGCAACCTGGGAGACCGTATCATGCTTGGCACCGATGGCATGCACAGCAACATGATTCGTAGTGCCCAGCAGGCCTTCTTTGTGGGACAATCATTCGACAACATTGATTTTGTTTCTGCTTATCAAAGGTTCAGAAATGCCCATCGTTACCTGCGTGAAAATGGTTTTAAAGGGGATGGCGAAAATAATCTCGTCGTGCTTGATTACAAAAGCCCTACCCCCATTTCCAACGATAACTTCCTCGGTCATTTTATTTTTGGTTTGCAGGCAGCTGACATTCAACATGTAATCTCTAACGGTAAGCTGATCGTGAAGGATAAGGAGGTAACAACTGTCAATGAACAGGAGGTGCTGGCTTACTCAAAAAATCAGGCTTCACGTCTTTGGGAAAGGATGCAACAATAAAATATTAAAATAAAAGTTTATTATTGAAGTAGTTTAAGATACAATGAAGTTGTTTGAAGTTAACTTGTTTGCTAAAACAAAAAATATTTAGAATGATTGTTCAAAAAGTAGTTTCTGGTTATATTACAATTCAGGACAGGGGTTGTAACACTGAGTCGACCCCTGAGCTTGTCGAAGGGTGTCGATGTGTGATACATTCTTCGACTTCGCTCAGAATGACACACTATTTACTCTTTGAACTGCATTTAACAGTATACAGTACAATGTGAATATCTTCAAATCTGTCAACTTTAAACAACTTCAATTATAAAACAGCATCATCAAAAATTATTAACAATCATTATAGAAATTAAAGAATAAGGAACAGAAATGGAAAAATTAGCAGTAGTGGCTTTTGGCGGTAATGCCTTATTGAGAGCCGGAGAGAAAGGAACAGTAGAAGAGCAATCTGCCAACGCGGCTGAAGCAGTAAAAAAGGTACTCACTTTGTCAAACCGATATGATTTAGTATTAACACACGGCAACGGTCCCCAGGTGGGAAATATTTTGCTACAGTTAGATGCGGGTTCAAAAATGTACGGTGTTCCCGAGATGCCCATGGATGTGGCCGGAGCTTATTCACAGGGATTTATCGGCTATATTATTGAGCAGCAACTACGCAACGAGCTCATGAAACAGAACAAATCGCGCGACATCATCACGATCATCACCCAGGTATTGGTAGATCAAAACGATCCTGCTTTTGAAAATCCGGTAAAACCGATAGGACCTTATTATACCAAAGAAGAAGCGGAAGCCATCATGAAGAGAACCGGGTCTATTTTTAAAGAAGATGCTCGTGGCAGAGGATGGCGCAAGGTAGTAGCTTCGCCGGAACCGTTGGTAATTTACAACCAGAAAACCATCGAAAAAATTGCCCGCGAGGGTCATATCGTCATTACCGTGGGTGGTGGCGGCATCCCGTGCTACTTTAAAGCAGAACATCAATTAAAAGGTATCGAAGCCGTTATCGACAAAGACCTTGCCTCTTCGCGTTTGGCCATTGGTATCAGGGCTGACAAGTTTTTTATCCTTACGGACATTCCAAAGGTTTACATCAACTTTAACACGCCGCAACAACAAGCCATCGACAAGATGACCATTTTACAGGCGCAAAAATACCTCAGGGAAGGACAGTTTGGCGAAGGCAGTATGGCGCCAAAAATCCGGGCAGCCATTAACTTTGTCAAAAATACCGGTAAAGATGCCATCATTACGGAAATTGATAAATTAGGCATCGATGATGGCGGCACCCGCATCACGATGATTT